>JAKBAA010000026.1 GCA_021809425.1 Actinomycetes bacterium
TTCTTCACTGACTACCGCTCCAATGCCCCGTCACCGGCAGCCGCCGTGGCCGCCCCGCCGGTCCGGCCCGCCGCCCCCGCGCAGGCGGCCGAGCCGGTAGCTGCCGGGGTGCCTTCCACGACCCCCCCGCCCCCGACCACGCCGGTCCCGGCCGCCCTGGCACCGGCCGCCCCGGCACCGGCGGCCCTGGCACCGGCGGCCCCGGCACACGCCGCCCCGGCCCCGGCTGCGACGCCGGTCGCCGGGACGGTTCCCCCGACGGTGGCGACGTTGGCGACGGTGGTCGGCGCGGACCGCCCGACCCCGACCCCGGCGACCCCTGCTACGGCAGCCCCGCAGTCGGCAGCCCCGCAGACGGCAGCTCCGGCGGGCGCCGAGCCGGCGGTGGCGCTGCGCGGGGTGCAGGCACGGATCGTCGAGAACATGACCGCCAGCCTGACGGTGCCGACCGCCACGAGCGTGCACCCGGTCCCGGCGAAGCTGCTCGAGGTCAACCGGCGGCTGCTCAACGAGCACCTGGCGCGCACGTCGGGCGGGAAGGTGAGCTTCACCCACCTCGTCGCCTGGGCGGTCGTGCGGGCGCTCGACGAGGTGCCGGCGCTCAACGTCGGCTTCGTCGACGAGGTCGACGGCAAGCCCGGCCCGGGGCTGGTGCGCCACGAGCACCTGGGCCTCGGCATCGCCGTCGACGTCGAGCGCCCGGGGGGCCAGCGCAGTCTGGTGGTGCCGGTGATCCGCGGCGCCGACACGCTCGGGTTTCCGGCCTTCCTGCACGCCTACGAGGACCTGATCCGTCGGGCCCGGACGAACCGGCTGGAGGTGGGCGACTTCCTCGGGGCGACCGTCACGCTGACCAACCCGGGACCCCTCGGCACCACCCAGTCGGTGCCCCGGTTGATGCGGGGCCAGGGGGCCATCGTGGGCATCGGGGCGCTCGACTACCCGGCCGAGTACGCCGGGACCGAGTCGTCGGCGCTCGCCGAGCTGGGCGTGGGCAAGGTGCTGACGCTGACCTCGACCTACGACCACCGGGTCATCCAGGGCGCCGACTCGGGACGGTTCCTGCAGCGCGTCCACGAGCTGCTCCTCGGGGCGGACGGGTTCTACGACGGCCTGTTCGCCGCCCTCGAGGTGCCGCACCACCCGGCACGCTGGGAGCGCGACCAGGCGGTGTCGCTCGATCGGGATGCCGCACGGCTCGAGAAGCACATCCAGGTGCAGGCGCTCATCAACATGTACCGGGTGCGCGCCCACCTGATCGCCCAGCTCGACCCGCTGGCGGCCGGTGCGCCAGAGCTGCGCTCGGACCTCGACCCGCACACGTACGGGCTGTCGATCTGGGACCTCGACCGCACCTTCCGCATCTCACCGCTCGCGAGCCGCACGTCGGCGACGCTCGCCGACATCCTGGCGATCCTCCGGGACGCCTACTGCCGGACGGTCGGGGTCGAGTACATGCACATCCAGAGCCCCGACGAGAAGCGGTGGATCCAGGAGCACGTGGAGGGCGTCCCGACCGCGCTCGGCTCCGACGAGCAGCGCCACATCCTCGGCCGGCTGAACGCCGCCGAGGCGTTCGAGCGGTTCCTCCACTCTCGCTATGTCGGCCAGCGCCGCTTCGGCCTCGAAGGGGCCGAGTCGACCATCCCGTTCCTCGACGCCGTCCTCGAGGAGGGCGCCCGGACCGGGGTGACCGACGCCGTCATCGGCATGGCCCACCGGGGGCGGTTGAACGTCCTCGCCAACATCGTCGGGAAGTCGTACGGCGAGATCTTCGCCGAGTTCGAGGGCAACCTCGATCCCGAGACGGTGCAGGGCTCGGGCGACGTCAAGTACCACAAGGGCGCCGTCGGCAAGTGGACCGGCCGTGACGGCGTCTCGATGCCGGTGGCGATGGCGTCGAACCCGTCCCATCTCGAGGCGGTCGACCCGGTGGTCGAGGGCATGGCACGGGCCAAGCAGGACCAGGTGGAGGGCAGGAGCTTCCCGGTGCTCCCCGTGCTCGTGCACGGCGACGCCGCCTTCGCCGGCCAGGGCGTCGTGGCCGAGACGCTCAACCTGTCGCAGCTGAAGGGGTACCGGACCGGCGGGACGGTGCACCTCGTGATCAACAACCAGCTCGGCTTCACCACCCCTCCGACCGAGGCCCGCTCGTCGGTGTACGCGACCGACGTCGCCAAGATGGTGCAGGCCCCGATCTTCCACGTGAACGGCGACGACCCCGAGGCGTGCGTGCGGGTGGCCCGCCTGGCGGTGGCCTACCGCCAGGCGTTCCACAAGGACGTCGTGGTCGACCTCGTCTGCTACCGCCTGCACGGCCACAACGAGGGTGACGACCCGAGCTACACCCAGCCGCTCATGTACAAGCGGATCGAGGAGCACCGCTCGGTGCGCAAGCTGTACACCGAGGCGCTCGTGAAGCGCGGCGACATCACCCTCGACGAGGCCGAGCAGGCGCTCGACGACTTCACGGCGCTGCTTCAGGGGGCGCTCGACGAGACGCGCTCGATGACGCCGCCGCGGGTGGACGGAGTGCCCAACCGCCACCTCGAGGTGGCGCCGTCGCTGTCGAGCATCGCCACCGGCGTCGCCCGCGAGCGGCTCGACGTGCTGGCGGCCAACGTCCACGCAACGCCAGACGGGTTCCACGTCCACCCGAAGCTCGAGCGCCAGTTCGCCCAGCGCTTCGAGGCGTACGACCAGGGCGACGTCGACTGGAGCCTCGCCGAGTCGCTGAGCTACGCCTCGCTCCTGCTCGACGGCGTCGACGTCCGGCTGACCGGTCAGGACACCCGCCGCGGCACCTTCTCGCACCGCCATGCCGTTCTGGTCGACTACGACGACGGCAGCGAGCACGTGGCGCTCGAGCACGTCGCCGCTCGGCTCGGGGGTAGTCCCCCGTTCGAGCATGCGGCTCGGCCCGGGCGTTTCACGGTGCGCGACTCGCTCCTCTCGGAGTACGCGGCGCTCGGCTTCGAGTACGGCTACTCGGTCGAGGCCCGCCAGGCGCTCGTGTGCTGGGAGGCCCAGTTCGGCGACTTCGCCAACGGCGGCCAGATCATCATCGACAACTTCCTCGTTGCCGCCGAGGAGAAGTGGGGCCAGCGGTCCGGGCTGGTCCTGCTGCTGCCGCACGGCTACGAGGGCCAGGGCGCCGAGCACTCCTCGGCACGCCTCGAGCGCTTCCTGACCCTCTTCGCCGAGGGCAACGTGACGGTGGCCCAGCCGACGACGGCCGCCCAGCACTTCCACCTGCTGCGTGCCCAGGCCTACCGTCCGCTCCGCAGGCCGCTCATCGTCATGACCCCGAAATCCCTCCTCCGCCTGCGTGTCGCCCGCTCGCCGCTCGCCGACCTCGTCGACGGGCGCTTCCAGGAGGTCATCGACGACCCGGCAGTCGGCAGCCGGCTCGCCGCCGACGAGGTGACGAGGGTGGTGTGCGTGAGCGGCAAGATCGCCTACGACGCCCTGGCCCGCCGCGATGCCCTGCTGGACACCGGCGGCGCGGTCCGGTCGGCCGTCGTGCGGATCGAGCAGCTCTGCCCCTGGCCCGAGCGGGCCCTCGGTGCGGTCCTCGACCGTTACCGGGCGGCCACCGAGCTCGTCTGGCTGCAGGACGAGCCGGAGAACATGGGGGCCTGGTCGTTCGTGCACGAACGCCTCCACCGGGTCGTGCGCGACCGGTTCGCCCTGCGCCACGTGTCCCGCTCGGCCTCCGGCGCCCCGGCGACCGGGTCGCACGCCGTGCACGACCTCGAGCTCGAGCACCTGCTCGGCACCGCTCTCGGCCCGGTCCCGGCAGCACGCTGAGCACCTTCTTTGACCCCACCGCCAGGCGTTGCGCCGAAGGCGCCGCCGGCAATGGCGCGACGTCGCCCCGCCGGGGTGCTTGACTAACCACGGCATGTCACGTCAACACGTCGTCGTCGACGGATCCAACATCGCCACCGAAGGGCGCTCGATGCCGAGCCTGGCTCAGCTCGAGGACGCCGTCGCGGAGCTGCGCGGGGAGATGCCCGACGCCGAGGTGACCGTCGTCGTCGACGCCACCTTCGCCCACCGTATCGGTGCCGACGAGCTGTCCCGCTTCGAGGAGGCGGCGCTGCGCGGCGAGTACGTCTACCCGCCAGCCGGTGCCATCGGGCGGGGCGACGCCTTTCTGCTGCGCATCGCCGAGCGGGTCGGAGCGCTTGTCCTTTCCAACGACTCCTTCCAGGAGTTCCACGGCGAGCACGAGTGGCTGTTCGAGCGCGGCCGGCTCCTCGGCGCCACCCCCGTCCCGGGGATCGGCTGGATCTTCGTGCCGCGCACCCCCGTGCGCGGCCCGAAGAGCCGGGTCGCCGTCCGCGACGCCCACCGCGCCAAGGAGCGCGTCGAGAAGGCCATCGTCGAGGCGACCAAGGAGGCCGTCGAGCCCGACGGCGCCAGCGGCGCCCGCCGCTCACGCCGGACGCGCACCCACGCCGCCACCAGCTCGCCACAGGCCATCAACGACCCGATCACCTTCATCGGCTTCATCGCCGACCACCCGCTCGGCGGTCACATCGAGGCCGACGTCGAGAGCTTCTCCTCGCACGGCGCCGTGGTCCGCTTCGGCGAGGTCCACTGCTACGTCCCCCTCTCCAATCTCGGCAGCCCGCCGCCGAAGAGCGCCCGGGAGGTGCTCCGCAAGGGCGACACGCGCACCTTCGTCGTCACCGCCCTCGACCCCTACCGGCGTGGGGTCGAGCTCGCCCTTCCCGACGTCGCCGTGGTCTCCGGACATCCGACCGAGGAGACCGTGGCCGCCGAGGTCCGCATGGCACGCCGGCGCAAGCTTCCCGATCTCGGCCCGCCTCCCATGCCCACCGCCCATACCCCGCCGCCGGGCCGCCGGGCCCTACCTCCCCAGCCGGGCCCCGTCGAGCCGGCAGACGAGGGGGTGCCCGCCGCGCCCGAGCCGCTCCCCGCGACGCAGGGTACGCCTCCTGCCGGGGCGGTAACCGCCAGCGCTCCGCCCGCTCCCGGCGCCTCCAGGCGCCGCGCCACCAAGGCTCCCGCCGCTGCCCCCGGGCGCTCCCGCGCTGCCCGGGCAGCGGCATCCGTGCCGGACCCCTCGCCTCCGCCCATCGCCACGCCCGAGCCCGCTCGTTCCGCCTCGCCGGGGCCGCGACGGGCTGTTCGGCCCACCAAGGCGCTGAAGGCGCCCTCGGCCCCGACCAAGCGGGCCGCCGCCCCCACGCTCGCCCAGTCGCCTGGCGAGTTGCCGAGGCCAGGCGTCGCCAAGGCCACCAAGGCGACGACGACGTCGGCCGACAAGGTCTCCGCCTCCCGGGCCCCTGCGACCAAGGCCCCTGCGACCAAGGCCGCTGCTACCAAGGCCGCTGCTACCAAGGCGGCGGCGACCAAGGCGACGGCGACCAAGGCCGCTGCGACCAAGGCGACGGCGACCAAGGCCGGCGCGACCAAGACCCCTGCGACGAAGGCCCCAACCAAGGTCGGCGCCCAGAAGGCGGCGGGCACGAAGGTGGGTGGTGCGCGGGTGGCCGCCACGGGGTCGATGCCGACCGGTGACGCCTCCGGCAGGACTGCGGCGGACGTGCCGACGGCGCCGGCCAAGGCCAACAAGGCCACGAAGGCCACGAGGGCCACCAAGGCGGCGCCCACGAAGGCGACGCCGGCCAAGGAAGCGGCGAAGGCCACCAAGGCGGCCACGAAGGCCCTGCCGGGCGAACGGGCCGGGTCGGCACCGGAGGGCCGCTCGGGCCCGAGGAAGCGGTCGCGCGGGTGAGCCTGCCCGACGTGCGGGAGCTCATCCCGCACCGGGAGCCGTTCCTGCTGGTGAGCGAGCTCGTCAGCCTCGAGCCCGGCCAGCGGGGGACCGGCCGGTGGCGGCTGACCGGCGACGAGCCGTTCTTCGCCGGGCACTTCCCGGGTCGCCCGACCCTGCCGGGGGTGCTGATGGTCGAGGCGCTCGCCCAGGTCGGGGCGGCGGCCGTGCTGGCCGACGAGCGCTTCGCCGGCCGCCTGCCGCTGTTCGGCGGGATCGACCGGGCGCGCTTTCGCCGCCAGGTGGTGCCAGGGGACGTGCTCGACCTCGAGGTCGAGCTCGGCCGCCTGTCGATCCGGGCGGGGACGGGGCACGGACGCGCCCTCGTCGGCGGAGAGCTGGCGTGCGAGGCCGACCTGCTGTTCGTGATCGTGCCAGGCTGACCGGGTGCGCCTCGCCACCTGGAACGTCAACTCGCTGAAGGCCCGCCTGGACCGTGTGACCGAGTGGCTGGTGGCGACGGGAACGGACGTGCTGTGCCTGCAGGAGACGAAGCTCGCCGACGACGCGTTTCCGGCCGAGGCGTTCGGGGAGATCGGCTACGCCACGGCGCACCATGGCAACGGTCGCTGGAACGGGGTGGCCATCGTGTCGCGTGTCGGCCTCGACGACCCGAGGCCGGGCTTCACCGGTGAGCTTGCAGCCGAGGTCGAGCAGTGCCGGATCCTCGCCGCCCGCTGCGGTGGGGTGGACGTGGTGAGCGTGTACGTGCCGAACGGCCGATCGGTGGGGTCCGAGCACTACGAGGCCAAGCTCGTCTGGCTGGAGCGGTTGCGGGTCGACCTGGCGTCGTTGTGCGCGGCCGGTGGCGACGTCGCCGTGTGCGGCGACTTCAACATCGCCCCGGACGACCGCGACGTGTTCGACCCGGCGGCCTTCGTCGGGGCGACCCACGTGACCCCCGAGGAGCGCGCCGGACTTGGCCGCCTGCTCGCCTGCGGGCTGGTCGACGTCGCCCGACAGGTCCACCCGGACGGTCCCGGGCCGTTCACCTGGTGGGACTACCGGGCCGGGGCCTTCCACAAGGGGGAGGGCATGCGCATCGACCTCGCCCTGTGCAGCACGTCGCTCGCCGCCCGGGTGCGCCGCGTCGAGGTCGACCGGGAGGCTCGCAAGCGCTCGACGGGGGCCGGCGCGCCGTCCGACCACGCCCCGCTCGTCGTCGACCTCGACGACGCCACGGGCTGACCGCCGGGCAGCCTCAGTCGCCGGTCAGGATCGGGCCGGCGTCGGCGTGGCCCTGGCGGATCCCCTGGCCGGCCCGGCGCTGCAGCTGATCGGGCTCGTACAGCATCCAGTAGGCGTTCCTGGCGTGCTTGCGGGCCCGGTTCTCGCAGATCCCGACGAGCTCCTCCGGGTCGTCCGCCTCGTTCTCGTGCACGAACACCTCGAGGATGTGGGTCGAGGTGAGCAGCTGCGCCGCCATCAGCCCCTGGGAGGCTTCGTGGGCGCACACCTGGTCGATCGGCGCCCGGCCGGGCATGCCGAGGGCGACGACGATGGCGCAGCCCTCCCGCTCGATCAGCCGCTTGCACTCGACGGCGAGGTCCTTGAAGCCCGGAACGGTTCGGTAGGCGACCTCGAAGCGCTCGCCGTAGCCGTCGCAGTGGGCCAGCTCGTCGAGGGCGTACCCGCCGAGATCGACCCGGGCGAACATGGTGTCGACGACGCCAATGCGGTCCATCGCGCCGATCCTAGGAGCCCTGCTCGCCGGCTGTGCCACGGCGGCGGCCGGGCCGGCTGTGCCACCACGGTGGCGGCCGGGCCACGTGGCGGGGAGGGGGGCGGGGGAGGAGTAGCGTCGCAGGCGGTGCAGCGCGTCGATGAGGCCGACCTCGCCGCCCTCCTCGCGCCGCTCGCCTGGGAGCGGCAGGGGAGCGAGCTCGTCAAGGTGGTGCGGCGCCAGGACTTCGCCGGGGCGCTCGCCTACGTCAACGACGTCGCCCGGCTGGCCGAGCGGGCCGGGCACCACCCCGACGTGGACATCCGCTGGAACACCGTCACCCTCCGGCTGTCGACCCACTCGCTCGGCGGCATCACCGACGCCGACCTGGAGCTCGCCGGCCAGATCGACGCCCTCACCGGGTGAGCCCGAGCCCGCTCGGCCGGCCGGCGCTGGTGCCCGGCGGGCCGACCGAGGCGGACCGCGCCGACCACGTCCTCGTCGACGGGGCGCCGAGGGAACGCACCGTCCTCCTCTGCTCGCACTGGCCCGGCGGTGACCCTCCGGCGGCGCTGCGGCGGGACACCTCGACCGAGATGGCCCTGGCCGTGCTCGCCACCCCCGGGCTCGTCCCGCCGACGACCCGGCTGGCAGCCCTCGACCACCTCGACGAGGACGGCCTGGCGGCCCTGTACGTCCTGTGCCGCCCCGACGAGGCCGCCCCGCGGGCCTCCTGCCTGGCCGGCCTCGCCCGGCTCGGGGACTTCGACGTCGTCGAGGAAGGCGGTCCCGGTGACGGTGCCCGGGTGGGGTGGGCGCTGCGCCGGCTGCTCGACCCCGCCCGCTCGCCGCTCGCCGGCATCGCCGGGATCGAGCGGCCGAGGCTCGCGACGGCCCTCCTCGAGGGGCTGCTCGCAACCCTCGACCGCCTGCTCGCCGAGCCGGCGACGGCAGCGGCCCTCGCCGAGCCGGAGGAGGCGGCCGCCGCCCTGGCCTCGGCCGCCCTCGCCGGCGGCGCCGTCCTGGTGGAGGAGCGCCCCCAAGCCCACCTGGCCGTCGTCCGCGTCGACCCGGCGGTGCCGCCCGGCGCCGCCGGCACGCTCGGCCAGGGTCGCCTGAACCTGCCGGTGCACCCCGCCGCCCTCCACGCCGCCACCGCTGCTGTCCGCATCCTCGTCGTCCACGGCGGCCGGTGCACCTACTACGACCGGTACGAGACCTGGGTGGCCTACGCCAGCCGGCCGCTGCCTGCCCGGCGCGACCTGACGATGCTCGCCGCCCGGCTGGACGAGCGCGAGCGGTGCGCCGGCGCCTGGCGGGCCACCCCGGCCTCGGCGCCGGTCGCTGTGCTCGAGCCGGCACCGGGCCGGGCGAGCCGGCTGGCGCCCGACGAGGTGGTCGAGGCGCTCGTCGCCCACCTCGGGGCCGCCCCTCCCGCCTGGCTGCCGGGCGCTCCCGCCCCGGCCGGACCGTCCGGGGCCGGCGCTAGGCGATCGGCAGCTCCCACAGCGGGAACCAGCGGTCGAGCTCCGGCTCGATGGCGAGGTCGTCGGCCAGCAGCACCTTCAGCCTGAGCTCCGCCTCGTTGTCGCGCTGGTCGCGCCCCACCGGCACGAAGGGGTAGAAGGTGCCCCGCTTGTAGAGGTACACCAGATAGGTGCTCGCCCGCCCGGCGGGCACCACGGCGCCGGCCCCCGGAGCCCCCCCGGCGACGTCCGGGTGGAACCCGAACACCGAGCACAGCAGCTGCGGCCCGTACCCGTGGTCCTGCAGCGTCGAGTTGACGAAGTGGGCCCGCGTCACGAGCTCGTCGGCGGCGCCGTCCTGCACCACGACCCAGCGGTAGCCGTAGGTGTCGGTCTCCGGGCGCAAGGTGGTCGTCGAGCCGGGAGCCGCCGTGGCGTCGCTCGGGCCCGCGGCGAGCAGCTCGGCCAGCTCCTTCTCGGTCGCCGTGAACCCCTGGCCGACCGCCGGCTTGAAGCAGACCGCCGCCTCGCCGGTCGTCACGAGCCCCTCGCTCGCCTGCAGCGTCACCGCCGCCCCGGGGAGGCCGAACAGCTTGTCGAGGTTGGCCGCCACCGGGCGCGTACGACCGAGCAAGGCGTCGAGGAAGCGCACGTCGATCTCAGGAGAGCTGGCTGCGAAGCTCGGCGTCGAGCTTGGCGAGCTGCTCGAGCCGCTTCTCGAGCGACGGGTGGGTGGAGAACAGCGACGACAGGCTGGCGCCACGGGCCAGCGCCGGGGCGAAGTAGAAGGCGTTGAAGTGCTCGGCTGCCCGCAGGTCGCGCGTCGGGATGCGGGCGATCTCGCCGCTCACCTTCTGCAGCGCCCGTGCCAGCAGGGCCGGCTGCCCGATCAGCAGCGCCCCGGCCCGGTCGGCCGCCAGCTCCCGATAGCGCGACAGGGCCCGGATGAGCAGGAAGCTGATGGCGTAGATGACCGCCGAGAACAGGACCATCCCGAGCTCGATCGCCGCCCCGCCGCCGTTGTTGTTGTTGTCGTCGAACCCGCCGAAGATGCCGGCGTAGTAGAACATCCGGGTCATCAGCCCGGCCATGATGCCGAGGAAGCTGGCGATGGTCATCACGGCCACGTCGTTGTGGGCCACGTGCGACAGCTCGTGCGCCAGCACCGCCTCGAGCTCCTGCTCGTCCAGCCGCCGGAGCAGGCCGCTCGTCACGCACACCACCGCGTGCTTCTGGTTCCGCCCGGTGGCGAAGGCGTTCGGCAGGTCGGTCTGGGCGAGGGCGATGCGCGGCATCGGCATGTCGGCCATCGCCACCAGCCGGTCGATCACGGCGAACAGCTGCGGCGCCTGCGCCCGCTCGACCAGGCGTCCGCCCATCGAGTAGAGGGCGATCTTGTCGGAGAAGAAGTACTGGACCGACAGGATCCCGACCGCCAGGACGACGATCAGGACCACTTGCACGTGGACGGCGACGAGGATCGCCACGAACACGGCGTAGAGGAGGCCGATCAGGAAGACGGTGGTGAGCATCCGGGCCGACAGGCCTCGGTCCTTCGGGTAACGGGTCAGCGATGCCATGCAGCGTGCTCAGGCTTTCTCGGTCGGGTCCTCGTCGGTGTCCTCGTCGAGGAGGGCACGGACCTCTGCGACGGACGACCCCTCCGCCGGGACGGCGAGATCGGAGGGGACGATCGTCGCGGCGTCGACCGGGCGACCGCTGCGCACCTCGGCAAGGAGGGCCTCCAGCGCCTTGGTGAACCACGCCTCGTCCCCGGCGGCGACCGCCTGGGAAAGGGTGCCGTCCAGCCCCTCGATGCGCTCGACGTGCTCGGCGGTCAGCTCGTACTGGCCCTCCCCGAGCACCCGGACGATCATGCGCCACCCCCGGCCGGCTGGAGGGCGATCATGCCCCGCCCCCGTCCAGCTGGAACAGGTCGCCGCCCGGTCCCCCCGGCGGCACCGGCTCGCCGTCGACGGGCTCGTCCTGGTCGCCACCGCCCGCCGAACCGGTCGCCTCCGCCCCGTCCGCGTCGCCGGCGGTCGCGTCGCCGGTGGCTGCCCCGGGCGTGGCAGCCGCCGGCGTTGCGGCGGATGCCGCCCCGAGCTGGCCGCTCGGGCCGCCCGTCGACAGCTGGCCCTTCATCTGGGCGAGCTCCAGCTCGATCTGGTTGGACTGGGAGGTGCGGCTGAGCTCGGCCTGCAGCGGGTCGGACGACCCGGTGAGGTCGGTGAGGGCCCCGGAGGCCAGCAGCTCGTCCACCGCCCCTGCCCGGGCCTGCATCTGGGCGATCTTGTCCTGGGCCCGCTCCATGGCGAGCCCGGTGTCCCCCATCGACTCGGAGATCCCCGAGATCGCCTCGCCGATCTTCGTCTGCGCCTGGGCGGCGGTGTAGGAGGCCTTGAGGGTCTCCTTCTGGGTCCGGAAGGCGTCGATGCGGGTCTGGAGCGCCTGGGTCGTCGCCACCAGCCGGTCCTGCTGGGCGGCGAGCTGGTCGTGCTGGGTCTTGAGCTGCTCGAGCTGGGCACCGATGGCGGCGCGACGGCTCAGCGCTTCCCGGGCCAGGTCGTCCCGGTTCTGGCCGAGCGCCTGGCGGGCCTGGTCCTGGAGCTTGGTGGCGCTCTGCTGGAGCTGCTGGGCCTGGATCTCGATGCGCTTGCGTGCCGTCGCCACGTCCGCCACGCCACGCTTGACCTGCTGGAGCTGCTCGAGCTGCTTCTCGTAGGAGAGGTCAAGGGTCTCCCGGGGGTCCTCGACCCGGTCGAGGGCCTTGTTGGCCTTCGCCTGGACGATCCCCGAGAGGCGCTTCATCACGCTCATGTCCACTCCTCCTGCGGTCGCCCGGCCACGCCGCCGGGGCGGCCAGGGCCGACCGGTCGCTCGCCCGTCACGCTCCCGAGCATACGCCCGAGCTGGGCCGGCGACCCGGCGGGCCCTGGTCGGCGAGGTCAGCCGCCAGCGGGCGGTAGCGTCGGTGCCATGGCGGAACCGCTCTGCTTGATGACCGTCCACGCCCACCCCGACGACGAGTCCTCCAAAGGGGCCGGCACGGTGGCGCGCTACCACGACGAGGGGGTGCGCACCGTCCTCGTCACCGCCACCGGCGGCGAGGAGGGCGACATCCTCAACCCGGAGATGGACACGGCCGCCGTCCGCGCCGACCTTCCGGCGGTGCGCCGCCGCGAGCTCGAGGCGGCGGCGCGGGCGATCGGGTACGACGTCGTCGAGCTGCTCGGCTACCGGGACTCGGGCATGGCCGGAACGCCACCCAACGAGGACCCGCGCTCGTTCGCCCAGGCGTCCCTCGAGGATGCCGTCGGCCGGCTGGTCGCCCTGATCCGGCGGGAGCGGCCCCAGGTGATCGTCACCTACGACGAGGACCAGCAGTACTACCCCCACCCCGACCACCTGCGGGTCCACGAGATCTCCGTGGCCGCCTTCGAGGCGGCCGGCGACCCCGACGCCTTCCCGGGGGTCGGCACGCCGTTCCAGCCGCTCAAGCTCTACTACAGCGTCTGGGTGATGGAGCAGTTCAAGGCCCGCCACGAGAAGTTCCTCGAGCTCGGCCTGCCGTCGCCCTACGAGGAGCGCATCGCCGACGGCTGGCTCGACTGGATGCCGAGCCAGCCGGTCACCACCCGGGTCGACATCGACGGGTACGCCGACGTCCGGCGGACCGCCCTTCTGGCCCACGCCACCCAGATCGACCCGACCTCGCCGTTCTGGTTCGGCCTCCCGGTCGAGGCCGAGCGGGAGATCCACGCCTTCGACGCCTACCTGCTTGCCCGCAGCCTCGTCGACGCCCCGCTGCCCGAGGACGACCTGTTCGCCGGCATCCGCCAGCGCGTCTCGCCCTGACCAGCACCCTTGCCCGGCTGGCACTCGACGTCCGGGCGGCGCGCGCGCCAGGATCTTCGGGCATCCGGCGCCGGGCCGGCGAGTGGGGCGGGGCCCCGGGAAGCGAGGCGAGGGTGGCCAAGTGGCTGTCGCAGGAGTGGCTCGATCAGTCCACCCGGCTGGCGGCCGGCCAGCCGGTGCGACCCGGCGCCACGGCGCGCCTGCAGTACGTGATCACCGGCGGCCCGGACGGTGACGTGTCGTACTACTGGGTGGTCGAGGACGGCCAGCTCCTCGAGAACCGGCTCGGGGTGCTCGAGGAGGCCGACGTGACGCTCACCGAGACCTGGGACGACGCCCGGCGCATCCAGGCGGGCGAGCTCGACGCCAACGCCGCCTTCCTCCAGGGCAAGGTGGCCGTCGCCGGCGACGTGGCCAAGCTGATGTCGCTGCTCCCCATCACCATGTCCCCGGAGTTCAAGGAGTTTCAGGATCGCGTCCTGGAGATAACGGAGTTCTGACGGGTCGCCCTCGCGGGGTGCCGCCCGCCGGCGGTGGAGGCAGCGGGCGCGACGCCCGCACGGGTAAAGGGAGCGGCCAGTCGTGGAGCGGACCGATCCTGGGAGTCGGACGGACGGTGCGATGGCGGCCGGCCTGCGCGAGCAGCAGCGGGAGCGGGAGCCGCACCACCTCCCGACCCGCCGGGTCGGCACCTACGTGGCGGCCGGCGACCCGATCTCGCGGGCCGGCCTGGCCGCCCAGCTGCGGGCCCAGCCCGACCTGTACGTAGTCGAGGAGCCCCAGCAGGCGACCGTCGGGGTGGTGGCCGTGGACGAGGTGGACGACGACGGTGCCCGCCAGATCCGATCGCTGCTGCGCGAGGGGTGCTCGCACGTCGTCGTCGTGTCCACGGCGCTCGACGACCGCGGCGTCCTGCGGGCGGTCGAGTCGGGGGCGTGCGCCATCCTGCGCCGCATGGAGGCCTCCCCCGAGCGCCTCGCCGCCGTGCTCGTCGCCGCCCAGGAGGGCCATGGCACCCTGCCGCCCGACCTGCTCGGCTCGCTGCTCTCCCAGGTGGGCAAGTTGCAGCGCAACGTCCTCCAGCCCCGCGGCCTGCTGTTCAACGGGTTCACCGAGCGCGAGATCGAGGTGCTCCGCCTCGTCGCCGAGGGCTACGACACGGCCGAGGTGGCCGACGAGCTCGCCTACTCGGAGCGGACGGTGAAGAACGTGCTCCACGACGTCACCTCCCGGTTCAACCTGCGAAACCGGTGCCACGCCGTTGCCTACGCCCTGCGGGCCGGCGTGATCTGAGCGTCCTCGCCCGCGAGCCGGCCGGGGCGGGCACCCGGTCAGCCGGTTGCGTCCCGGGCCGCACCCGGCGAGGCTGTGAGGCCATGAGCCGACGCCCCTCCGCCTCCGGTCCGGCGCGGTCGTGGGACGGCCCCGGCAGCCCGTTGTCGGTCGCCTTCCTGCTCTACCGGGGCAACCCGCGTTGCGGTGGTCAGGGCGTGTACGCCCGCCACCTCACCCGCGAGCTGGCGGCCCTCGGCCACGACGTGACGGTGGTCGCCGGCCGGCCCTACCCCGACCTCGAGGACGGGGTGCGCCTCGTCCGGCTGCCCAGCCTCGACCTGTACCGCGACGGCGACCCGTTCCGCCGGCCCCGCCTTCGCGAGCTCGGCGAGCCGGCCGACCTGCTCGAGGTGGCCACCATGCACCTCGGCGGGTTCGCCGAGCCCCGCACGTTCTCGCTGCGGGCCAGGGCGGCGCTGGCGGCGCGCGCCGGCCAGTTCCACCTGGTCCACGACGACCAGTGCCTCGGCACCGGCCTGCTCGGCCTGCAGGCCGACGGCTGGCCGCTGCTCGCCTCCATCCACCACCCGGTCACCGTCGACCGCGCCGTCGACCTCGCCCACGCCCCGAACCTCGGGCGGCGGCTGGCGCTGCGGCGGTGGTACGGGTTCGCCGCCATGCAGACCCGGGTGGCCCGCCGGCTCGACCGGGTGCTCACCGTGTCGGAGGCGGCCCGAGACGACGTGGTGCGCGAGCACGGCGTCGACCCCGACCGCATTGCCGTGGTGCCGGTCGGGGTCGACACCGACGTGTACCGCCCGGCCCCCGCCGTGGGTCGCATCCCGGGGCGCATCATGACGACGGCCAGCTCCGACGTACCGCTGAAGGGCGTCCTGCCGCTGCTCGAGGCGATCGCCAAGGCCCGTGTCGAGCGGCCCGAGATCCACCTCGTCGTCATCGGGCGGCCCCGCCCCGACGGGCCGGTGGCCGCCGCCATCGAGCGGCTCGGCCTCGAGGGTGCCGTCGAGCTCGTCTCGGGGGAGCCGGACGCCGCCATCGCCCGGCGCTACGCCGAGGCCGCCTGTGCGGTGGTGCCGTCGCTCTACGAGGGCTTCTCGCTGCCGGCCGTCGAGGCGCTGGCGTGCGGCACCCCGCTCGTCGCCACCACCGGCGGGGCGCTGCCCGAGGTGGTCGGCGACGACGGCGTCCACGCCCGCCTGGTCCCCCCCGGCGACCCGTCGGCCCTCGCCGCCGCCCTCCTCCAGCTGCTCGACGACCCCGCCCTCGCCGCCCGGCTGGCCGCCGCCGGCGGGGCGCGCGTCCGGCAGCGGTTCAGCTGGTCGGCCACGGCCAGGGCGACGGTCGTCGAGTACGAGCGGCTGCTTGCCGGCCGGCCGTGCTGACCGTCCGCCTCCAGGCGTGCGGCATCGGCCCGGGCACCCGCGTCCTCGACCTCGGCTGCGGCGGTGGGCGCCACGCCTACGCCTGCGCCCGGGCCGGGGCCCAGGTGGTGGCGCTCGACGCCGACGCCTCGGTGCTCGGCGAGGTGGTCGGCCTGCTCGCCGCCATGGACGAGTCGGGCGAGCTGCCCGCAGCCGCCGGCTTCGGGGCGCTCGCCGCCGACGGGGCGCGCCTGCCGTTCGCCGAGGCCGCCTTCGACGTGGTCCTGGCCTGCGAGGTGCTCGAGCACGTGGCCGACGACGCCGCCGTGCTCGCCGAGCTCGCCCGGGTGGTCCGCCCGGGTGGCCTCGTCGTCGTGAGCGTGCCCCGGGCCGGCCCCGAGACGCTCAACTGGGCGCTGTCGGCCGAGTACCACGAGGTGGAGGGCGGCCACGTCCGCATCTACCGGCGCCGCCAGCTGCGCGCCCGGGCCGGCGCCGCCGGGCTGGCGCCGCTCGCCAGCCACCACGCCCACGCCCTGCACACCCCGTACTGGTGGCTGCGCTGCCTCGTCGGGGTCGGGCGCGACGACCACCGCCTCGTCGCCGCCTACCACCGCCTGCTCGTCTTCGACATCGTCCGCCGCCCGGCGCTGCTGCGCTGGCTGGAGGCCGCCCTCGACCCGCTGCTCGGCAAGAGCTTCGTCCTCTACCTGCGCAAGGACCCCAAGGCCGCCGTCCCGGCGGCACCTGACGTGGTCGCCGGGATCCGCCGCTCCGCCGGTCGCCGCCCGCCGCCGCCGGCCGCCGCCCCGACCGGGTCGCGCCCCGAGCTCGCCGCCACGGCGGCCACCATCGCCGCCCTCCAGGAGCCGTCCGGGCGGATCCCGTGGTTCGCCGGCGGCATCGCCGACCCGTGGAACCATGCCGAGGCCGCCATGGCCCTCTCGGCGGCCGGCCACCACGAGGCGGCCGAGCGGGCCCTCGACTGGCTCGCCTCGGTCCAGCGCCCCGACGGCGCCTTCCACGCCGCCTACGGCCCGGGCGGGACCGTCACCGACGACCGCCTCGACACCAACGGGACGGCGTACGTGGCGGCCGCCTGCTACCACCGGTTCCTGCAGACCAAGGACGCCTCGGCCCTCGAGGCCCGCCGGCCGCTGCTCGAGGCCGCCCTCGGCTTCGTCCTCGCCCAGCAGCGCCCCGGCGGCGAGATCGCCTGGTCGGACGCCCCGGTCGGCACCACCGGCGACCTGAGCCTGCTGGCCGCCTGCTCGTCGATCTACGCCAGCCTGCGCGCCGCCGCCGGCTGTGCCGCCGTGCTCGGGCGGGCCTGGCCGGAGGTCGACGCCGGTGCCGCCCGCCTGGCCACCGCCCTGCGCGGCCGGCCGGGCGCCTTCGTCGACAAGGGCGAGTACGCCATGGACTGGTACTACCCGGTCCTCTCCGGCGCCCTCTCCGGGGCGGACGCCTGGCGGCGGCTGGAGGACGGCTGGGACCGGTTCGTGCGGGCCGGCCGCGGCGTCCTCTGCCGGAGCGACGGTCGGTGGGTGACGGCGGCCGAGACGGCCGAGTGCGCCCTCGCCTGCCTCTCCGTCGGCCGTCGTGACGACGCCCGCCGCCTGCTCGCCTGGACGGCGACACACCGCCTGGCGACCGGCGAGTACCTCACCGGGCTCGTCTATCCCGAGCGCAGCCAGTTCCCGGCCGGCGAGCGCACGAGCTACACGGCGGCCGCCTTCGTGCTCGCCGCCGACGCCCTCGACCTGGACGGCACCGGCGCCGGGACGGCCACCCGGGCCGTGCTCGTCCCCGACCTCCTCGACGTCGTCTCCTGAGGCTCCGCCAGCGCCAATCGCCCGGCGGCCAGCCCGGCGGCCAGCCCGGCGCTCAGCCCGGCGACCGTCCGAGCGCCTCGAGCACGCGCAGGCTGCCGGCGCCCTCGCCCGGCACCTCGGCGAAGCCGCCCGAGGCGACCGCCGCCCGGAACGCCAGGTAGGGGCCTTGACCGCCGTCGGCGGGGTCGGCGAACACGTCGTGGAAGGCCAGCCGCCCCCCCGGTGCCACGAGGGGCGCCCACGCCGCGTAGTCGCCCGCCACGATCGCCGGGCTGTGGCCGCCGTCGACGAACACCAGGCCGAACGGGCCCCCCACGGCCGCTGCGACGGTCGCCGAGTCGCCCACCACCGCCACGGCCAGGTCCTCGGCGCCCGCCGCCTCGACCGTGCGCCGCCAGCGCGGCAGCGAGTCCATCCGGCCGGTGGCTGCGTCGACGAGCGTCGGGTCGTGGTGCGGCCAGCCCGCCTGCAGCTCCTCCGAGCCACGGTGGTGGTCGACGCTCAGCAGCACCGCCCCCGCCGGCCGGTCGTCCACCTCGGCCAGCCCCGCCGCCAGGTACAGGGTGGACCTTCCGCAGTAGGCCCCGATCTCCACGATCGGCCCGAGCCCCCGCCGGGCGGCCGCGGCCGCCAGCGCGGCGAGCGCCCGCCCTTCGTCGTCCGGCATGAACCCCGCCGCCGCCTGCGCCGCCGCCAGCAGCCGGCCCGCCCGCCCGCCGGTCACGCCCGCCCGCCGGTTGCCCGTCACCCGCCGAGCGCCGTCACCAGGCTCCACGCCCCGAGGCCGGCGAGGGCGAGCCCCGACAGGCGGCGGACGAGGGCCAGTGGCACGTAGCGCGTCAGCGTCCGTCCGGCCGCCACGCCGACGGCCGAGACGACGAGGAAGGCGACGGCGGCGCCGGCGAACACGCTCCACGGGTCGCGTGTGCGCGCCGTCAGGTTCGCCACGATCACCTGGGTCAGGTCGCCGAACTCGGCGAGCGTCACGATCCCGAACGCCATGAGGGCGATCCGGAACGGCGAGCGCTCTGCCTCGCCCGGCTCTGCCCCGCCCGGCCCTCCCTCGGTTGGCCGGGCCCCGCCCGGCCCTGCCGGGGGACCGGGCGGGAGGGTCGCCGCCGCCCCCGTCACCGTGCCCGGTCCGGCCCCGGCCAGCCCGACGACGTCTCCGGCGGCCCCCGCCCCGCCGTCGGGGCCGGGTGCCGCCATGCCACCCCGCCGGCGCCAGCGGGCCCCACCGCGGCCGGTCGCCGCGGCGGCCCCCTTGGTCTCGGCGCTGCGCTCGGGGACGAACAGGAGATAGGCGGCACCGAGCAGGAAGAGGCCGGCCACGATCCCTTCGACCGTGCGGTGGGGAAGCAGGGCGAGCAGGCGTCCGGCGGCGACGCCGACGGCCGCCTGCACGACGAGGCCGGCGGCCGTCCCGACCCAGACGGGGAACGGGCGGTGCTTGGACGAGAGGATGATCGCCGAGATGAACGTCTTGTCCGGCAGCTCGGCCGGGATGATCACGGCGAAGGTCCCGGCGGCGAGGGCGAGGTTCACGGCCGCGCGTTCCCCCGCCCGGGCTCCTGCCCGACCGGCTGTCGGGGATTCCCGACCACGCGCAACGGCGCGGTCAGCCGCGCTCGAGGAGCGGCCGCAGCTCGGCCGGCAGGCGCCTCGCCAGCCGGACGTTGACGGCCAGGCGTTCGAGGCTCTGGCCGACGAGGCGCTGGTGGGCCGCCGGGACGCGCCGGGCGACGAAGGCACGCACGGCATCGGCATGCAGCGGCGCCCCGTCCGGGGCGACTTGGGCGAGGCCGGTGACCCCCTCGAGCATGCGGGCGATCGAGTTGGCCGGGAAGCGCTGCAGCATGTCGTCGAAGCGCTCCTCGACGAAGGCGAACGCCGCCGGGCCGAGCGCCCGGCTGGCGAGCATGGCGCCGACCAGGTACGGGGCGTTCTGCGAGCGGATCTCGCCGAGGGTGAGCGGGAGCACCTCGCCGGCGAGCGCCGGGTCGGACAGCCGGGCGAGGGCGTTGAGGTGGCGGACCTCGTCCATCGGATCGCGCGGCGACCGGTAGCGGGCGAGGAGCGCCTCGAGGTCGTCGTGGCCGGCACGGTGGGCGACGACGGCCAGCACGGCGCTCGCCAGGTCGGGCGGGAGCGGCGCCGTCCCTGCCCGGTCGGCGGCGAACAGCTCGCCGGCCCGGTCGGCCACGGCGGGGTCGTCGCCGAAGGTGCCGAGGGCGGCGACGAGCGACGACCGGAGCAGCGGCGTCTGCTCGCCCTCGCCGGCGGACGGCGTCCAGCCGACCCGGTCGAGCTGCGGCGTGAGCAGCTGACGGACGATCCGGTGCAGCGCCGGCCGGTCGGCCTCCTGGCAGAGGGCGTCGAGCAGGCCGAGGGCGCCGATGGCCACCGACCAGACGTTCGGGTCGTGCTCCCTCTGGAGCCGCCCGAGCAGGACGAACAGGTCGTCGAGCGGGTCGATGCCGGCGACGACGGTGGCCCACAGGTCGGCGAGCAGGTCGTAGCGCTCGAGCGCCTCCAGCCGCTCGAGGTCGGCGAGCAGCCCGGTGAGCAGGGTCCGGTCGTAGGAGCACCGGAAGAACCCGGTGCCGCCGGCGTTCACCACCACCGGCCCGGCCGTCGCCGGGAGGCGGGCCGGCTCGTCGCCGAGCAGCACCCGCAGCTGGCCGCCGGCCCCGGCGTCCCGCTCGCGCACCGGGTCGGCCAGCACCGGGACGAGCCAGGACGACCCGACCGCCGAGGTGCCGGCCCCGTCGGGGAAGGCCTCCTCGAGCGGCAGGTAGGAGAAGGGCGACTGGCGCAGCTCGACCATCTCCTCGCCGCCCTCTCCCAGCACCGAGGCGGCCCGCACGAGCGGGTAGCCACCCTGGAAGATCCAGGTGTCCATGAGCGCCCGGATCGGCTCGCCGCCGGCAACCGCCTCGATGGCGTCCCACAGGTCGCTCGTCTCGGTGTTGGCGTAGGCGTGCGCCCGCAGGTACCGGCGGACCCCGTCACGGAACCGGTCGGCCCCGAGGTACTGCTCGAGCATCCACAGGACGCCGGCGCCCTTCTCGTAGGTGAGCACGTCGAACATCGCTGCCGCGTCCTCGGGGGCGTGGACCGGGTACTCGACCGAGCGCGTCCGGTGGAGCCCGTCGACGGCGAGGGCGGTCGCCCGGCTGCGGGCGAAGCCGACGAACACCTCCCACTCCGGACGGAAGTCGTCCTGGCAGCGCAGCGCCATGAAGGTGGCGAAGGCCTCGTTCAGCCAGATGCCGTTCCACCAGCCCATCGTCACGAGGTCGCCGAACCACATGTGGGCGAGCTCGTGCTCGACCACCTCGGCGAGCCGCTCCAGCTCGGGCCGGCTGGCCGTCGCCGGGTCGGCGAGCAGGATGGCCTCCCGGAAGGTGACGCAGCCCAGGTTCTCCATGGCGCCGGCGGCGAAGTCGGGGACGGCCACGAGGTCGAGCTTGTCGCCCGGGTAGGGAAGGTCGAAGTAGCCGGCGAAGAAGCGGAGGGCGTGCGCTGCCGACTCGAGGGCAGGCGCCGTCAGGTGGGACCGGCCGGGCACGTGGGCGACCCGGACGGCCACGCCGTCGACGTCCACCGGCTCGGTCACCTCGAGCGGGCCGACGACGAAGGCGACGAGGTAGGTCGACATCGACATGGTCTCGGCAAAGCGCGTCCGGCGGACCCCCCCGGCGAGGTCCTCGACGGCGACCTCGGCAGCGTTCGACAGCGCCACCGTGCCGGCCGGGGCGTCGAGGGTGACCGTGAACGTCGCCTTGGCGGCCGGCTCGTCGAAGCACGGGAAGGCCTTGCGGGCGTGGGTCTCCTCGAACTGGGTGGTGGCGATGGTCCGCTCCCGCCCGTCCTCGTCGACGAAGGTGCTCCGGTAGAACCCGTCCAGGCGCTCGCCGAGCTCGCCGGAGAACGCGCAGCGCAGCCGGTACGGGCCGGCCTCGAGGGTCCGGCCGGCCACGAACGCCACCTGCTCCGCCTCGGCGTCCCACTCGAGGCGGCAGGCGATCGCCCCGCCGCCGGCCGACGAGCCCGCCCCGCCGGCGCCGTGCGGGTCGAGCCCGAAGGTGCCTGCCGCACCGGTCGTGGGGTCGGCGGCGCCGGGGTCGTCCCGGTCGCCCCATCCCGGGAGGAGCGCCGGGGCGTGCAGGTCGAGCTCGAGGGCGTTCAGGACCACCCGGTCGGCCGGCTCGAGCAGCTCGAGCTCGATCTCCTCGGTCCCGGCGAAGCGGCCGGCGTCGAGGTCCGGGGCGAGCGCCAGGCGGTAGCGGCGGGGACGGGCGGTCGCCGGGAGGCGGTAGCGAGCGTCCTGCGCCGGGCGGGCGTCGTCGGTCGGGGCGTCGGTGGTCATCGGGCCGAAGGCTAGTGGCCTGGTCGGCGGCACCGGCCGGGGGCGGCGGCCGGGGGGCGGGGCGCAGCGGCGGTAGCCTCGCCGTCCGTGACCACGGACCTGCCGTACCCGGCCGGATGGACGCTGCCGTCGGGGCGCCCCCGCGACGTGCTGTGCGTCGGCACGGCGATCGTCGACCACCTCGTCCTCGTGCCCGACGGCCTCCCGGGCGAGCTGGGGTTCGCCAAGGGTTCGATGAACCTGGTCGACGTGGCCGGGGCTGCGGCCATCCGGACGGCGGTCGGGGAGGGGCGGGAGCGATCGGGCGGGACGGTGGCGAACACGGCGGTCGGGGTCGCCTCGTTGGGCGGGCGCGCCGTGTTCGTCGGCTCGGTCGCCGACGATGCCGAGGGGGCGGGGTATGCCGCCGACCTCGAGGCTGCCGGTGTCCAGGCCATCCTCGAGCGACACCCGGCCGGCGACGGTGAGGCGCGCACCGGGCGGTGCGTCGTCATGGTGACCCCGGACGCCGAGCGGACGATGGCGACGGCGCTCGGGCTCGGCCCCTACCTGGACCACGCCGCCATCGACGCCGCCCTGGTCGGCCAGGTGAAGCTGGCGTTCCTGGACGGCTACGTCCTCGACTTCCCCGACGCCCCGGCCATCCTCGACCGGCTCGTCGGTGCCGCCGAGGAGGCCGGGACGGTGCTGGCCTTCGGCCTCGCCGACGCCTTCGCGGTGGAGCGCCACCGGGCCCGCGTCGAGGGGCTCGTGGGGGGGCCGGTCGGGCTGTGCTTCGCCAACGAGGCCGAGGCGACCACGCTGACCGGTGCCGCCGACGGGGCGGCGGCGGCGACCGTGCTCGCCCGCGAGGGTGTCGTGGCGGTCGTCACCCGGGGCGCCGCCGGTGCGGTCGTGGCGACCGCGGCGGGGCGCATCGAGGTGCCGGCCGAGCCGGTGGCCGAGGTGGTGGACGCCACCGGCGCCGGGGACCTGTTCACGGCCGGCTTCTGCTTCGGGGTGGCCCGGGGGGTCGGCCTCGGGCGGGCGGCGCGCCTTGGAGGGCTGGCGGCGAGCGAGGTGATCGGCCACCTGGGGGCCCGCCCGGAGCAGTCGCTGGCGAGGCTGGCCGAGGCACGCGGCCTGCTCGAGCCGGCACCGGGCGGCCGGCGGTAGGCCGAGCTAGGTGTCGTGCTCCTGCTCGGCCGGCAGGCAGGGCAGGTCGAGGTCGGCCAGCCGGACCAGTCCCGAGGCGATCCAGCGGGCGAGCGGGGCGACCTGGTCGTCCACCTTGTCGGGCTGCTCGAGAACGGCCTCCTCGAGGTGGTAGGCGCCCTGGTAGGCCACCTCGATGGCCGAGGCGGCGATCCCGTCGTCGCCGTACACCCGCTCGATGGTCGGGCCACTGCGCTCGAGGCGCACGCCGGCGAGCTCTGGCGCCTCGTCGCCGAGGGCGTGCAGCACGAGGTCGATGGCCGGGTCGTCGACGAGGCGCTGGAGGCGCAGGGCGACCTCCACGAGCAGCTCGGGCTGCTCGGCCGGCGACTCGCCGATCGACCACGACCGGTAGGCGCTCTGGCTCCAGGTCGGCCACTCGAGGCTGACGTCCGCCCGGACCCGCGGGGGGCTCTGCTCGCCCGGCAGGCTGTAGGAGGTCTCGAAGGTGACGTCGCCGAGGAAGACGTCGACCTGGAAGCGCTCCTCGACCGCCTGCTGCTGGAGCAGGGCACCCTCGAGCGCCTCGCGGATGGCGCCGATCACGTCGAGGAGGATGTGATCGATCATGGAACGAGCAGGCTAGTGCCGCCGGGACGGGGTGGGCGCCGTGGCGGCAGCGGGCCGGCCGGGCGAGGGGCGTGCCGCCGATCGGCTAGATACGGGGGCATGGCTGCCCCCGACAACCCGTGGCTCCGCCGACGCGTCCTCGCCTTCGCCCACCAGGGCGGAGCGGCCGAGGGGCCGTCCAGCACGCTGTGGGCGATGGAGCGCGCCCTCGAGGTGGGAGCCGATGCCCTGGAGCTGGACGTGCACGCGACGGCGGACGGCCAGCTCGTCGTGTGCCACGACCCCACCCTGGAGCGGACCACCGACCGGACCGGGGCGATCGCCCGAGCCCAGCTGGCGGAGCTGCGCGGGGTGGACGCCGCCTACCACTTCGTCCCGGGCGAGGGGGCCCGGCCGGGACGGGGTGCCGCTGCGTACCCGCTGCGCGGCCGTGCCCTCCACGACGGCCGGCTCGGGCTGGCCACCCTCGAGGCCGTCCTCGAGCGGTTCCCGGGCGTGCCGCTCAACCTGGACGTCAAGCAGCGGCCACCCACGGTGCCGGCGTACGAGCACCGGCTCGTCGAGCTGCTCCGGGCGCACGGCCGGGGTGACGACGTGATCGTGGCCGCCTTCGACGAGCGGTCCACCGACGCCGTGGCGGCGCTGGCGCCAGAGGTCGCCGTGTCGGCTGGGCGGCGGTCGGTAGCGGCGTTTGCCGCGGCGGTCCGCCTGCGGCTGCCCGTTCCTGCCCGACTGCGCCGGTACGTGGCGTTGCAGGTGCCGGCCCGCGTCGCCGGGCGGCCGCTCGTGACGGGACGGTTCGTGGCGGCCGCCCACGAGGTGGGTCTGGCGGTCCACGTCTGGACGATCGACGCGGCGGCCGAGATGCGCCAGCTCGTCGAGCTCGGGGTGGACGGCGTGATGACCGACCGGCCGAGCGTGCTCGCCGGGGTCCTGGCCGAGGCCGGGGCCACCTGGCGGGGGAGCGCGGCCTGATGGCGCTGTCGATCGGCATCGTCGGGCTGCCGAACGTGGGCAAGTCCACCCTGTTCAACGCCCTCACCCGCAACGAGGTGCTGGCAGCCAATTACCCGTTCGCCACGATCGAGCCGAACGTCGGGGTGGTGTCGCTGCCCGACGACCGCCTGGGCCGCCTCGCCGCCTTGTACGACAGCGAGCGGATCGTGCACGCCCCGGTCACCTTCGTCGACATCGCCGGCATCGTCCGCGGCGCCTCGGCCGGGGAGGGGCTCGGCAACCAGTTCCTCGCCGCCATCCGGGAGTCGGACGCCATCTGCGAGGTCGTCCGGGTCTTCGAGGATCCCGACGTGGTCCACGTCGAGGGCAAGGTGGACCCGGCCGGCGACATCGAGACGGTGACGACCGAGCTGGTGCTGGCCGACCTGCAGACCCTCGACCAGCGTCGGAGCCGCCTGCAGCGCGAGGCGCGGATGCGGCCGGAGGCGGCGAAGGCGCTCGAGGAGGTGGACCGGGCGGCCGCCGTGCTCGACGCCGGGCGGACCATCTCGTCGGCCGGCGCCACCGGCGAGGTCGACCCGGGGGCGCTCGCCGACCTCCACCTGCTGACGGCCAAGCCGTTCGTGTACGCCTTCAACGTCGACGAGGGGTCGCTCGGCGACCAGGCCCTGGCAGACCGCCTCGCCGCGATGGTCGCCCCGGCGACGTCGGTGGTGGTGTGCGCCGCCATCGAGGCCGAGCTGGCCCGGCTCGATCCGGAGGATGCCGCCGAGCTGCTCGAGAGCTACGGGCTCGCCGAGTCGGGCCTCGCCCGCCTCGCCCGGGCCGGGTTCACGGCGCTCGGCCTGCAGACGTTCCTCACGGCCGGCCCGAAGGAGGCGCGCGCCTGGACGATCCGCCGGGGCTCGACGGCACCGCAGGCGGCCGGGGTCATCCACAGCGACTTCCAGCGCGGCTTCATCAAGGCGGAGATCGTCAGCTACGACGACCTCGTGGCGGCCGGCTCGCTCGTGGCGGCCCGGTCGGCCGGGAAGGCCCGGATGGAGGGCAAGGACTACGTGATGCGCGACGGGGACGTCGTCGAGTTCCGCTTCAACGTGTGAGGCCGGCACCTGAGGCCAAGGCTCGGGCCGGCCGGGGCCCACGTGGTCGGTGCCCTCTGCAGCGTGCAGGGTCCGCCGACGTCGTGGACGCGCCCGTGGTCGTCACCGCCGCTCGCCACCGGGCGGCGGCCGGCACGAGCCACGTCCGGGACCTGACGGGCCGTTCGGGCAGCCTCGATGCGCTCCCGGTGCGTGTCGTCCACGCCACCGCCTCCCGGCGCTCCCGCTCCCGGCTCCCGGCTCCGGGCGCTCCCGCTCCCGGCGCCCCGGCCGAGCGACGACGGGGACATCGGCCGGTGCCGGCGCTGCAGGTGAGGGGGCTAGCCGCGACCGCAGTTGGGCTTCTTGCCGTGGTTGGCCTTCTTCTTGGTGGACAGCTTCCGCTTCGTGGTTCGCTTCGACACGGGCGGTAGCGTAGTCGGCGCCGCGGGGTGCGCCGCCACGACGGCGGGCGCGACGGCGGGGAGGGTGACGATGGCGTGGCTGCTGCGCCGGGGGGAGGTGCTGGCGAGCCTCGAGGTGGCGTCGGGACCGTTCGCCCGCGTCAGGGGCTTCGCCGGCCGGGACCGGCACGACGCCGCCCTGCTGCTGCGGCCGATGCGCATCCCGCACACCGTCGGGGTGCGGACGGCCGTCGACGTGGCCTACCTCGACGCCGACCTGGTGGTGGTGTCGACGTCGCGTCTGTCGCCGTTCCGGGTCGGCCTGCCGCGCCGGCGCGCCCACGCCGTGCTCGAGGCCGACGCCGGTGCGTTCGAGCGGTGGCAGCTGCGCTGCGGCGACCACCTCGAGATCGAGGCGTGAGCGCCGCCGCCGGGCGGCTCGTGCTCGTGGCCACCCCGATCGGCAACCTCGGCGACCTGTCGCCGAGGGCGGCCGAGACGCTGGCGGAGGCGGACGTGGTGGCGTGCGAGGACACCCGCCATACCGGCAGGCTGCTCCAGCTCGCCGGGATCCGGGCGCGCCGGCTGGTGTCGCTGCACAGCCACAACGAGGCGGCCCGCACGGGCGAGCTGGTGGCGGCACTTGCCGGCGGGGCCACGGTGGCGGTGGTGTCGGACGCCGGCACCCCGGTGGTGTCGGACCCGGGCGCCCGGCTGGTGCGGGCCGCCGTCGAGGCGGGGGTCACGGTGTCGGCCGTTCCGGGCGCCTCTGCCGTGCTGGCCGCCGTCGTCGTGTCGGGGCTCGACACGTCCCGGTGGCGTTTCGACGGGTTCTTGCCGAGGAAGGGTGCCGAGCGCCGGGCGCGCCTCGCCGAGATGGCGGTGTCGCCGGTGCCGACGGTGTGCTTCGAGGCGCCCACCCGCCTGTCCGCCACCCTGGCCGAGCTGGCCGAGGCGTGCGGCCCGGGGCGCCGGGTGGCGGTGGCGCGCGAGCTGACGAAGCTGCACGAGGAGGTGTGGCGGGGGTCGCTCGGCGAGGCGGCGGCGGTCGCCGCCGGGGTGGCGGCGCGCGGCGAGCACGTGGTCGTGGTGGACGGGGCGCCGCTGGCGGCGGGTCCGGCCGACGGGGGGGAGCTGGCGGAGCTCGTGGGCCGGTTGCGGGCGGCGGGGCTGTCGGCGCGGGACACGGCGACGGCTGCCGCCACCGTGCTCGGGGTGGGCCACCGCCAGGCGTACGCCGCGGCGCTGTCGGCCGGCCGCTCCGGGGCGTAGGGGCCGGGTGGGGGGTCGGTTCGGGCCGCCCGGCCGGGCGCCGGTACGCTTCGTGAGCGATGCCCCGTCGCTGGTACCAGACCACCCCGATCTTCTACGTCAACGACCGGCCGCACCTCGGGACGGCCTATACGGTCGTCACGGCCGACGCGCTGGCCCGGTGGCACCGTCTGGTGGGCGACGAGGTGCTGTTCCTCACCGGGACGGACGAGCACGGCCTCAAGATCGAGCGGGCGGCCGAGGAGCGCCAGCTGTCGGCGCGTGCTTGGGCCGACCAGACGAGCGCGGCGTTCCAGGCGGCCTGGCCGCAGCTGTCGATCTCGAACGACGACTTCATCCGGACGACCGAGCCCCGCCACTATCGGGCGGTGGCACGGTTCATCCAGGCGATCTACGACAACGGCCACATCTACAAGGGGGAGTACTCGGGCTGGTACTGCGTGTCGTGCGAGGCGTACTACCGCGACGAGGAGCTGGTGGCGGGGGACTGCCCGGTCCACAAGCGGCCGGTCGAGTGGCTGACCGAGGAGAACTACTTCTTCGCCCTCTCCCGCTTCGCCGAGCGGCTGGCGACCTGGTACGAGGCCCATCCGGGTGCGGTTCGGCCGGAGACCCGGCGCAACGAGGCGCTGGGGCTGCTGCGCCAGGGGCTCGAGGACATCTCGATCACCCGGACGTCGATCCGGTGGGGGGTGCCGGTGCCGTTCGACGCCGGGCACGTGGTGTACGTGTGGTACGACGCCCTGGTCAACTACCTGACGGCCATCGGCTACGGGGAGGACGAGGAGCGCTTCGCCGCCTGGTGGCCGGCGTCGCACCACCTGATCGGCAAGGACATCCTGCGGTTCCACTGCATCTGGTGGCCGGCCATGTGCATGGCGGCCGGGATCGACCCGCCGTCGGAGGTGCTGGTGCACGGGTTCTTGCTGGTGGGTGGCGAGAAGATGTCGAAGTCGCGTGCCAACCAGGTCGACCCGCTCGAGCTGGCGGCCGACGTGGGGGTGGAGGCGCTTCGCTACCACCTGCTGCGCGACGTGACCGTCGGGGCGGACGGGGACTTCTCCTACGAGGCGCTCGTCGGCCGGTACAACGCCGACCTGGCGAACAACCTGGGCAACCTGATGTCGCGGGTCGCCACGGTGGTGGCGTCGAAGTGCGGCGGGATCGGGCCGGCACCGGCGGGCGCCGGGTCGGGGGACGGGCGGCTCGAGCAGGTGGCCGGGCGCGTCGTCGAGGCTGCCCGGGCCGCCTGGGAGGCGAGCTCGCCGAGCGAGGCCCTCGAGGCGACGTGGCGGTTGATCCGGGAGACGAACGCCGAGCTGGAGGAGCGCGAGCCGTGGCGGCTGCCGCCGGGGCCGGAGGTGGAGCGGGTGCTCGGGGACGCCCTGGAGGCGCTGCGGCTCGTGGCCATCCTCGTGGCGCCGGCCATCCCGGCGACGGCCACCGCCCTGTGGGGGCGGCTCGGCCTGCCGGGCCGGGTCGACGAGCCGGGCCGGGCGGCGGTTGACGGAGGCGAGCTCGCCTGGGGCGGCTACCCGGGCGGGCTGCCGGTCGAGAAGGCCGAGCCGCTCTTCCCGCGCCGGCGGGAGCCGACCGTGGCGGCCGAGGCGGGCTAGAGGTGGCCGAGGAAGGGTGCGCGGCGCCGGACGCCGGGCCGCCCGGCGCGCCTGCCGGGGAAGCCGCCGGTGGCGGACGGTGGACGGACAGCCACTGCCACCTGCAGGACAGCTACCTGCCGGCGAGCGAGGAGCTCGGGGCGGTCCTCGCCCGGGCGGTGGCGGCCGGGATCGGCCGGATCGTGTGCGTGGGGACCGACCGGTCGACGTCGGGTGCGGCGGTGGCGCTGGCCAGAGAGGTGGCGGCGAGCGACCGGCCGGCGCCACAGGCGTGGGCGACGATCGGGCTGCACCCCCACGAGGCGAGCCAGGGGACCGAGGCGATCGTGGCGCTGGCCGACGAGCTTGGCCTGGCCGGGAGCGCGCCGCCGGGTGGCCGGCCGCCGGGCTCGGTGGTCGGGATCGGGGAGTGCGGGCTCGACTACCACTACGAGCACTCGCCGAGGCGGGACCAGCGCCGGGCGTTCGCCGAGCAGATCGAGCTGGCGCGCCGGCTGGGGCTGACCCTCGTGGTGCACACGCGGGACGCCTGGGACGACACGCTGACCATCCTCGAGGAGCAGGGGGCGCCGGAGCGGACGATCATCCACTGCTTCACGGGTGGGCCGGCCGAGGCGGAGCGGTGCGTGGCGCTCGGGGCGTACCTGTCGTTCAGCGGCATCGTCACGTTCCGGTCGGCCGACGAGGTGCGCGAGGCGGCGCGTCGGTGCCCGTCGGACCGGCTGCTCGTGGAGACGGACGCCCCGTTCCTGGCCCCGGTGCCGCACCGGGGCCGGCCGAACGAGCCGGCGCTCGTCGGAGTGGTCGGGGAGGCGCTGGCGGCGGTGCGGGGCGAGCCGGCCGAGGCGCTGGCGGCGAGCTCGTGGTCGGCGGCGGCGGCCGCCTTCCGGCTCGGGTGAGCGTCCCGGCGCCCGACCGGCTCGGCCGGGGGGACGTCCGGCGGCTGCTCGAAGCCAACGGGCTGGCGCCGAGCAAGGCGCTCGGCCAGCACTTCGTGGTCGACCCGAACACCATCGGGCGGATCGTCCGGCTGGCGGCGATCGGCGAGGGAGAGCAGGTGCTCGAGATCGGCCCCGGGCTCGGGTCGCTGACGCTCGGGCTTGCGGCCACCGGTGCGCCGGTGACGGCGGTCGAGATCGACGGCGACCTGGTGGGGGTGCTGGCCGCCCTGCTGCCGCCGAGCGTCCGGGTGGTGCACGCCGACGCCCTCGGGTGCGACTGGCCGGCACTGCTCGGGGGCGGGCGGTGGGTGGTGGTGGCCAACCTGCCGTACAACGTGGCCACGCCGCTCGTCATCCGGCTGCTGCAGGAGGCGCCGGCAGTGGGGCGGATGGTGGTGATGGTGCAGAAGGAGGCGGGCGAGCGGCTGGCGGCGACGCCCGGGAGCAAGGCGTACGGGGCGGTGACGGTGCGGGTGGCCTACTACGCCACGGCTCGCCTCGCCGGTGAGGTCGCCCCGGAGGTGTTCCTGCCCCGTCCCAACGTCGCCTCGGCGCTCGTCGAGCTGCACCGGCGGCCCGCTCCGGCGGTGCCGGCCGAGGTGGCGAGCTACGACGAGCTCGACCGGCTCGTGCGCGCCGGGTTCGGCGGGCGGCGCAAGATGCTCCGACGCTCGCTGGCCGGCCTGGTCGACGCCGCCGCCTTCGAGGCTGCCGGCATCCCGGGGACGGCGCGAGCGGAGGACCTCGACGTGGTGGCGTGGGGCAAGCTAGCCGCATGCCAGCGCTCCATCGCCTCGCCGCGCCCGCCAAGCTGACCCGTAGCCTCGCGGTCACCGGGCGGCGGGGCGACGGCTACCACCTGCTCCGGGCGGAGATGGTGGCGGTCGACCTGGCCGACGAGCTGGAGATCGGCGAGGGGGACCGCCTGGAGGTCGTCGACGAGGTGGCCTGGACGGGGGCGGCCGGCGGTGGCATCGGGCATCCCCCGGGCGGGCTGCCGGTGGCGGCCGGCCCGGACAACCTGGTGGCGCGGGCGCTGGCGCTCGCCGGGCGGCAGGCGGCGGTGGTGCTGCGCAAGCGCATCCCGGCCGGCGCCGGCCTCGGTGGGGGATCGTCGGATGCCGCCGCCGTGCTGCGCTGGGCGGGGGTGACCGACCTCGACCTGGCGGCGCGCCTCGGCGCCGACGTGCCCTTCTGCCTGGTCGGCGGGCGGGCGGTCGTGACGGGGGTCGGCGAGCGGCTCGACCCGCTCCCGCCCCTCGAGGAGGCCTACGTGGTGGTGACGCCGCCGTTCGGGGTGTCGACGGCCGCCGTGTACGGGGTCTTCGACGAGGTCGGGCCGGGCGGGGGCGACGGCTCGAACGACCTGGAGCTCGCCGCCTGCACTGCGGAGCCCCGGCTCGGCCGCTGGCGGGCCCTGCTGGAAGGGGTCGCCGGACGGGCCCCGCGGCTTGCCGGCAGCGGGGCCAGCTGGTTCTTCCCGTGCGGCGGCGACGACGAGGCGGCGACGCTGCGCGACGACATCGGCCGCGCGATGGCGGCCGAAGGCGAGCGCGCTGCGCTCAGCTCGTGCAAGGCAGTCGGACCGTGGGCGCCCTGAGCGCACCGCCGCCACCCTGCCCGCCGGGCGGCGAACGGCGTCGGGCTACTTGGAGCGTCGCTGCCAGCGGGTGCGCTTGAGCATCTTCTTGTGCTTCTTCTTGCGCATCCGCTTGCGGCGCTTCTTGATGAGCGATCCCATGGCGTCGGAGAGGCTAGCGGACGCGGAGCACCCGCACGATCGGGCAGCCGGAGGCTCGGCCCGGTCGGCCGCCTGCCGGCGCCCTCGGCCGGCCGGCTGTGGGAGGCTGGAGGCTGCGCCACCTTCCGGTCGGGTCGCCCTCCGGCCGGCGTGCAGTCCGGGGTAGTTCAATCGGCAGAACGCCTGACTTTGGATCAGGAGGTTGCAGGTTCGAGCCCTGCCCCCGGAGCCCCTCGTTCGAACGTGCCTCGCTTCGCCTGTAGGAGCGGGCGCCGATCGCCTCGTCCACGCCCGTCTCGATGCGCTCCCCCAGCACGTAGCGGACGGCCTCGCCGACGAGATGGACGCCTCGCCGGATCGCACGCCGGCGGGCAGCTCGGATGCCAGCCTTGCGGCGCACGGGCCCCATGTCGATCGACGTGCGCCACTGTGGCAGTCTCGGATGCGGTGCCTGCTGTCGAGCTGATCCTCGCCATCGCGTGGGGGGCGTTCTGGCTGTACTGGCTCGTCGCGGCCTTCTCCATGAAGCACGGCCGTGTGACCTGGTCTCGCAAGCTCCGCATCAGGGCGCTGATCGTCCTCCTCGTCGTCGTCTTGGTCCGACTCGGGGTCTTCCGGCACCACAGCCAGAACACCGACCCGTGGCTGGCCGGCCTCGGTGTGGCCCTCGCCGTCCTCGGTCTGGGGTTCGCCGTCTGGGCTCGTGTCCATATCGGCCGCAACTGGGGGACGCCGATGACGCAGAAGGACGAGCCGGAGCTTGTGACGAGCGGCCCCTACCGCCTGGTTCGGCACCCGATCTACTCGGGCATCCTGGTCGCCGGCGTCGGCACTGCCGTGGCACTGAGCTGGCTGTGGCTGATCGCCGTGGTCCTGGCCGGCGTGTACTTCGTCTACAGCGCCACCGTCGAGGAGCGGTACCTGACCGGGCAGTTCCCCGATGCCTACCCGGAGTACAAGCGCTCGACCAAGATGCTGCTGCCCTTCATCTTCTAGGACGGCATCCACCGAGGGAGCCCCGACGAAGGGATCTGTCCGAGCGACCGGACCGCCGAGGCGCCTGCCGCAAGGGCGCGCGCCACGGCAGGCGGGACGTCACCGGGGGCATCGGCCTCGCTGCCGGACGACCCCGTACGTCCTGGACGTTGCCCGACGGCAGCGATGCCGCCGAGGTCGCGAGCTGCGGCGGCGTGCGCGAGCCCAGCCCGTAACGCAGCGGGCCGGTTGGTGTTGAAGTGTCATGACGAACGATCAGCACTCGCAGGCGACGGCTGGCCGGAGCTCGAGGAGGCAAGCGATGGGCGCGACGGCCCCGAGGGCGCGCAGGCAGCAGCAGGTGTTCGCCCGAGCGAGGCGACTGCTCGTCAGCGCACTGGTGACGGGCGTGTCGTCGCTCGTCGGTGTCCAGGCCGGGCTGGGAGCTACCGCCGCCGGGCCGCTCTGGCCGTCCGGCGCGACGCCGACGGCAGGCCCGCGTGCAGGCCAGACGGTCGGCCTGGTCCCCCTCGACAGCACCACCCGGGAAGACGCCGGTGCCCGGCTGGCGGCGGCGGGGAACGGCACCGCCAACTTCGTCGCCGAAGGGGCGAGCTTCGGCTCCCCGGGGGGCTCGGTGTCGCCGGTCGGGTACCGCGCCACGTCTTCGCGCCGCTACGCACTCCCCGTAGCAGCGTCACCTTGGTCGAGGGAGCCTTCCCCCACCGGCCAGGCCCTCAACGCCGTGTCCTGCGTGCCAGGGAAGGCGCCGACGGGCGTCGGCACCGGCTACTGCTACGCGGTCGGCAACGACGGCACCGTCCTGTTCTCCTCCGACGGTGGGCTCACGTGGTCGCGTGAGGTCTCCCCGGTCAAGGTCGACCTGCTCGGGGTGACGTGCCTGCCCCTCGCTCTCGCCCGCGTCCCACTGTGGTGCTGGGCGGTGGGTGGCAAGGGCACGATCCTCTTCACCAAGAACGGCCTCCCCTGGACAACGGTCCCCGTGAGCCCCGCGACGAGCCAACCGTTCAGCGCCGTCGCCTGCCAGGCCAACGGCCAGCGATGCTGGGCCGTCGGGACGGCCGTGGCCGCCGAGCTCGAGGCGGCCGTGGGCAGCGGCTGGCGCCTCGTCACGATCCCGGGCCCGGCGGGCTCCGAGTGCGGCCCCGGCGGACCCTCCAACGCCTGCCTGCGGGGCGTGGCGGTGGGCAACACCGACGAGCGCTTCGCCGTGGGGGGCGGGGGCAACATCTACGAACAGCTCGACGAGCGGGGACCGGGCTGGTCCGACACCGTGAGCATCGGGGCGGGGTACTTCACCTCGGTGGCCTGTGGTCCTGCGTCGGCCGACGGCCGCAGCCACTGCATCGCCGTCGGGACCGACGGCAGCCTGGCCGCCAGCCGCATCGAGGTGACCTTCGACAGCGGCGCCTCCTGGGTGCCCGCGACCTCGCCGGCCAACGGCACGTTGCCGCCGTTGCGGGCGGTGTCGGTCCTCGCGGGGTCGCCGGCCGGCGGCCTCGCCTGGGCGGTGGGCGACCGGGGGACGATCATCCGCAGCAGCGACGGCGGCAGGACCTGGGCACGGGAGGCGGCGCCCACCACGGCCGGCCTCCTCGGGCTGAGCTGCCCCGGGCTGGCCGGCCCGCGTGTCGCCTGCGTCGCCGTGGGGGCAGCGGGGACCATCCTGGTGCGGCGTACCCTGCCGGCGTCCGGTGGGCCGGCCCGCCCGTACCTCTACCTCGACCAGGGCGGCGTCGTCGACCAGCTGTTCTCGTGGCCCCATTTCCCCCGACAGCTCGTGGTGCAGGACGTCACCAGGATCGTCGGCCTCCGCTGGACCAGCACGACCCCGTCCGAGGCGCAGGCCCGAGGAACCTTCGAGCAGAGCGGTTGCAGCGTTACCTGTGCAGCCGGCCCGTGGAGCAGCTGGCCGGTCGAGCTGACGGCATCGCAACCGAAGACCTGCACCGTGCAGGTCATGCACGGCGAAGGGCCGACGGGGCACCCCGTGACCGAGAGGGTGCTCGTCTATTCGAGCGTGCTACAGGCCTTCACGGGCGGAGCGGCGCGCCGGCCGCCGAGCGTGCTGTTCTCCTGCTGACGCCCTCAACCGCTGCGCTCCTGCACCCTGGCCTCGCCGCCCCCGCTGGTGCCGGCCCCCGGTCCGAGGGCGAAGCGCACCACCGGAGCCGAGGGGCGCCGGTGTGGGACGGTCGATCGTCGTCGGCGGGCTCGACGGCGCGGGATCCTCGCAGGTACCGTGCGGTGAGCGGGCGCCGTCGACGAGCCCGCGCCTGCGAGGCGCGACCTGCGCATCGGACGAGGTCGAGGCGGCGGCAGCTCGTTGACGGGCGGCAGCCGGACCGGCGTGCCGTACCGGCGAGGTGCAGGGGGGTGCATGGGATCTCCTGGCGAGTCGTCTGGGAGCCTCGAGGACCAGGCGCTGGTCGCCGACCTTCGGCTCCGTCGTCCGGAGGCGGTCGAGCGTCTGGCGAGCGCGTACGGCGCCTTCTTGTTCAACGTGGCGCTGCGCATCACCGGCTCGGCCTCCGACGCCGAGGATGTGGTCCAGGAGACGCTGCTTCGAGCGTGGACGGCGCTGCCCCCCTCGGGGCCGGTGCGCCTTCGCCCCTGGCTGGCCACCGTGACGACGCGCCTCGCGCTCAACGAGCTGCGGCGCCGTCGGCGCCATCCCGCCTCGCCGCTTCCCACGACCGCCCCGGCGGCGGGCGGGGAGGCCCGAGGAGCAGGCGAGGACGCGCTCGCCGACACGGCGCCGCTCGCCGATCCCTACCGGGCGACCGCAGCGGCCCTGAGCGAGCGCGACGCGCTGGCCGCCCTGGCGCGCCTGCCCGACACCCTGCGTGCGGCCATGGTGCTGCGGGCGCTCCACGGCCTCGACTACGCCGAGATCGGGTCCATCCTCGGCTGCAGCGCGGGGGCGGCCCGCGTGAAGGTGCACCGGGCCCGGCAGCACTGCTCGAGGACCCTGCTCGCCCCGCTGGCGGACGTTCCCGAGGAGCCGGGCTGCCCGAGGGTGCGGGAGCGGATCGATGCGTGGGCGGCAGGAGAGCTGTCCGGCGAGGAGGCCGACGAGGTTCGCGAGCACCTGGCCTCCTGCGAGCTGTGCCAGCAGGTGCACGAGCGCGCCGACCTGATCCGCAGCGCCTGGGCCCTCGTGCCGTTGCTCGGGGCTTCGGTGCGACCTTCGCCCCGGTTCCCCCAGCTCCGTCCTCCTTTGCCGGAGCGCTCGCCGGGAGCGCCGCCCGAGCGTGCGCCGGCCTGGCGCAGCGACGGGCGAGCCCGACGTGCCTGGCGGAGCCTGAAGCTGCGCCGGGCCCTGCTCGGCGAGAGCGCTCGGCACGGGGCCACGGCGATCCTGGCCGTGGCACTGCTCGGCGCCGGGACCTACGGGGTGGTCACGCTGGCCACGGACGGGGGGCACCATGGCGTCGCGCCGAGGGCGACACGCGTCGTCGCACGCACCCGCCGCCCGCCCGCTCCGACCCCGCCGCCCGCCCGACCCGCTGGAGGGACCGGCCCAGGCGCACGCCGCCCGGTCCCGCCCGTCTCCGCCTGGCGCTACACGGCCACGGCCAGCGCCTCGACCGTCCCCGCCCTCGTCGTCGGGCGAACCTACGGCCTCATCCTCCTCGACAACCTCACGATGGAGGACATCGCCACGGGCCCGGTCGGCACGGCCCGCCTGCACGTGCGAGCCGGCCCGTCGCCGTACCGCTGCCTGAACGGTGCCGTGCTCAACGTCTTCCGCCTCGACGGCCGTCTCTTCCTCCACGACGGGGACCAAGGGCCGATGTGCACCTATGGCACCTTCGAGCTGGCCCCGGCGAGCGTCGTCTCGCCGGCTGAGGCGCCCGTGATCACCGCCACGATGCCGAGCCCGGTCCCCTCCGGGGCCGTCCTCACCCTCGCCGGCCGGCTGCTCGGGACCTCGGGCGTCGTCCAGCTGGTCGGCCACGGCGCCGCCGGCTCCGGGCCGGTCTACCTGCCCGCCCCTGTGGCCTACGGGCCGGACCGGGCACGCGTGCGGCTCGCGGCCGGCCTGCCGGCGGGCCGTTACGACGTGCTCGTGGTGACCGGCGCCGGCGCTGCCGCAACGACCCTCGTGCGGGTGCTCCCCGCACCGGCATGGCAGCAGGAGCCCGCTCCGACCACGGCCACCTTGAACGCCGTCTCCTGCGTGTCATGGGCCACGCCGGCCGGGACGACCACCACCTCCTGCTACGCCGTCGGGAACTCGGGCACGATCCTGTTCTCGAGCAACGCCGGGCGCAGCTTCGTCAGACAGGCCGCACCGACGACGGCCGACCTGCGGGGGATCTCCTGCCGTCACCTTGCCGGGCCAGGTCTTCGGGTCCCGCTCGCCTGCTGGGCGGTCGGCGACCGCGGCACGATCCTGCTCGACCGGAACGGCCTGGGCTGGCGCCTCGCCACAACGAGCCCGGCGACGGCGCGGCCCTTCGAGGCGGTGGCCTGCCAAGCCGACGGCCTGCGCTGCTGGGCGGTCGGCGAGGCGGTCGCCGCAGCGCTCGACTCGGCGCTCCCGGGCACGGGGTGGCGCCCCGTCACGATCCTCGGGCCGGCCGGGTCCGAGTGCGGGCCGGGCGGTCCGCAGAACGCCTGCCTCAACGGCGTCGCCCTGGCCGGCGACGAGCCCCTCGCGGTGGGCGGCGGGGGCAACGTCTATGCCCAATCCGGCCTCCAGGGCTCGAGCTGGTCGAACCAGATCAGCCTCGGGGCGGGCTACTTCACCTCGATCGCCTGCGACCCGGGCAGCCCCGCCGGCCGGAGCACCTGCATCGCCGTCGGCACCGACCCGAGCCTGTCGCGCGACCGGATCGAGCGGACGACCGACAGCGGCACGTCGTGGCTGCCCGCCGTGTCACCGCTCGAGGGGACCCTGCCGGCGCTGCGGGCGGTCGCCGTCGTCCCGGGAGCGGCCCACGAGGCCGTCGCGGTCGGCGACGCCGGGACCATCGTGACGAGCCTCGACGACGGCGCCACCTGGGCGCGGCAGCCTTCGCCGACGACCGCGAGCCTCCGGGCCGTCGCCTGCCCGAGCACCGTGGGCCCCACCCGTGGTCACCTCGTCTGCCTGGCAGTGGGACAGGAGGGGAGCATCGTTGCGCTGCGCTGAGGGGGTCCCACCGGTCCGCACCCGAGATCTTGTAACGCGCGGGGCTGGCGCGGTGTCGTCGTTGCAGGGCGTCCACGAAGGCGGCCGGAGGAAGGCGGCGACCCGTTCCGGCCGACGGGGCGGTCCGCCGGGCGTACCGGCGCGGCGCGGCCGGTGCCGGCCTCGCGTGGCCGTTCGCGCCGGGGCGGCCGCCGCCGTGCGCAGGGAGCCATAGGGGAAGGGAGCGATTCGATGCGAGACGCAACGAGAACCAGGTGGGTCCGATCGAAGGCGGTCCTGATGGCGTTCCTCGCCGCCACCTTCGCCATCGGGTTGGCTGCGGCCACCGGCGGCGCGGCGGGCGCGACGGGCAAGGCCCCGGGCGTGCGCATCCCCGACGTGGCGCAGGCCGCGGTCGGCGAGCCACGGGCGGGCGCCACCGCCCCACCGGCGAACGCCACGGTGGTGCTCACGGTGGGCTCCACGCTCGCCAGGCTGGGCAGCCGTCAGGTGCGCCTGCGTGCGGCGCCGGTGGTTCGTCACGGCACCGTCCTGGCACCGCTCGGCGTCCTGTTGTGGCTCACCGGCGCACAGAGCCGCTGGGAGCGCTCCACCCGCCAGCTCCGGGTGGCGACCGCCCGCAGCGAGCTGGTGTTCCAGGTCGGCCGGCGCCGCTACGCCCTGAACGGCCGGCTGCAGCTTGCCCGGGCGGCGCCCAGCATGGTCAACCGCGTCCTCCTCGTGCCGCTCGGCGCGGTCGCTGCGGCCTTCGGGCTCTTCGTCCACCAGCGCACCACGGGCACCCTGACCATCGGTCACGTGGCCCCCATGGTGGTCATCGGACCGGGAGGTGGCGGAGGTGGCGGAGGTGGCGGCTCGGGCGGCTCCGGCGGAACGGGCGGCTCGGGCGGCGGCCAACCGGTCACGAAGACCATCACGACGGTGTACGGCTGGAAGGGCCAGCCCCTCGTCCCCGGCCTGAACGGGAACAACTCGTGCAACGTTCCCGACGCCCCCTCCTACCTGGGCGGCTTCGCCTTGGGTAGCTGCACCGCCGGTTCCCAGCCCAGCAACGACCCGGGTCAGGGCATCGCCAACCTCGGGGCCGCGGTCTTCGGCGTCGCCGCTGGCGAGGCGGACCAGCCGATGCAGCTCGCCTACACCTCCCAAGCCCCGGCCGGAGTCACCTCGACCCTGAGCGTCACCGCCATCGTGGACAGCGCCGACACGACCTACGGCATCTCCGGGGCCGGTGGCTCGTGCGCACCGACCGCCGTCAACTGGTCCGCTCCGACCGGGTCGAGCACGGACACCCTGAGCACGTGCCTGTCGAGCTTCCAGGCGGTCATCCCGCTCGGGGACGCCGGGAGCGTCACCTCGGCGGTCCTCTCGAGCGCCGCCCAGCTCTGGGGAGGGCTCTCGGGCAGCGAGCAGAGCTGCGTCGACACCACCCAACAGGGGACCGCGGGCGCGAGCTGCGCGCTCGGCGCCGCCAGCACGCTCATGAGCGCGGCAGGGACCGGCCTGTCGGTGGGCCTCCACCAGTCCCGCTTCAGCTGGAGCGGGACGACCACGGGGGGTGCCACCTCCTACCTGACGGTCGACCCCGAGGTGCAGGTCTCCGACGTGGGCCTCGGCACGGAGCTCAACTTCATCACCTCCTACGTCCTGTACGTGGTCACCGAGCAGTACAGCGAGAACCAGTACAGCTGGTCCTTCCCGACGGCCGAGGTGGGCCAGCCCCTGATCAGCCCGTGGCTGCAGCAGTGCGCCACCTCGAGCCCGCTCTCCTGCCGGCTCGTCAGCGGGTCGGGTGCCCAGGTGACCTCCGGGAGCTTGCCGCCGGGCATGAGCGTGGGCTCCCGGGGCGGGGACCTCGTCGTCACCGGTTCGCCCGCCGACGGCGCCGAGGGTGCCTACCAGTTCAGCTTGCAGGTCGCCGGCGGCAACCTCTTCGACTGCACGATCGACGTGGCGCCTCCGCTGGCGCTGCGCCAGCAGGGCTCGACCTCCACGTTCTTCTACGAGACCGGGGTGGGCTTCGCCAGCAGCAGGGCGCTCGTCCTGCCCTTTGACGTGACCGGGGGCGTGGACGGGCCGACCTGGGCGCTCGTGGGCAACCCCCCCTTCCTGGGCGTGAGCTACAGCCCGGCCACGAGCGCGAGCCCCGGGAGCCCGCCCGTCCTCGACGCCTCCGGGCAGGTGCCTGCGTCCGGCTCGTACTCCTTCTCCCTGCAGGCCTGGGACAACTACACCTCGGTGACCTCCGGACCGCTCCGGGTCGTGATCGTCCCGAAGCTCTCGCTCTCCGAGGGCTCGCAGGAGGCCGTGGCGGGCATGCCCTATCGCTGGGGGCTGTCGGCCTTGGACAGCGGAGGTGCCTCCCCCCTGTCGTTCGAGGTGGACGACTGCCAGGCGTGCGGCGCCCTTCCGCCCGGCCTCTCCCTGGACCGCCAGAGCGGGTTGGTCTCCGGCGTGCCGAGCGCCGACGGGAGCTACCACTTCGTCGTGGCCGTCACCGACGCCTTGGGGGCCACGGCGACCGCGCAGATGTCCCTCGTCGTGTACAGCCTCAACCAGCAGCCGCTGGCGGTGGATCCGGCGAGCCTGCCCGCCGGATCGGTCGGGAAGGCGTACTCGGAGACGCTCGAGGCCGCCGGGGCGGGAACCCCGCCCTTCTCCTGGAAGATCACCGCAGGAGCGCTCCCGCCCGGCGTCGACCTCGCCGTCGCCTCCTCCAAGCCGTGGTACGGCGCCAAGGCGACGATCTCGGGGACGCCGACGCGGGCAGGGTCGTTCTCGTTCACCGTCAGCCTGACCGACAGCAAGGGGCGCATGGCGTCGAGGACGTACACGATTCGAGCCTGAGCCTCGGCCGAGGCAGCGGCTCCCGCCCGAAGGCTCGCGGCCTCCCACCCGGTCGAGCGCCGTCGGCGACGCCCGGCCGGCACGGAGGGGTGCCGGCGGAGGCGGTGGCACATCGCCGGCGACGCGCCCGTCCTGCCGGGACGCTCAGCGGCCGGTTAGCGACGGAAGGGACGGCGGCAGCCGGCGGGCGTGCCCGGTCGCCGCCTCGAACGCCCGACCGACGGCGAGGAGGTCCCAGTCGCCGAGTCGCTGCCCGACCAGCTGGAGGCCGACCGGCAACCCGCCCGGGGTGAACCCGGCCGGCACGCTCATCGCCGGGAGCCCGGTGGCCGAGACCAGGTAGCAGGAGGCCATCCAGTCGAGGTAGGTGTGCTGCGGCTGGCCCTCGACGTGGTGCACCCAGTCGAGCGACACGTCGAACGGGACGACCTGGCTGACCGGGCAGGCGAGGACGTCGAAGTCGGCGAGGAACGCGCTCACCCGCTCGGCGAGGGCGGTCCGCAGCACCAGCGCCCTCCCGACGTCCTCGGCGGTGAGCTCGAGCCCGCGCTGCACGTTCCAGGCGACGTTGGGGCCGACGAGGTCCGGGCGGTCGCGGACGAGGTCGCCGTGGAAGGTGGCGAACGACAGCGCCCGTAGGGTCCGGAACGCCTCGTCGGCGCCGGTCAGGTCGGGGGTGGCGTCGACGACGGACGCGCCGAGATCGACCAGCACCTGGCGTGCCGGGGCGAGCGTGTCGAGCACCGCCCGCTCGACCGGCAGGCCGAGGTCGGCGCTCCACGCCACGCGGAGGCCCCGAAGGTCGCGCTCGAGCAGCACCTGGACCTGCGACGGCTCGGACAGCGCCGGCGGTGGCGCGTCGAGCGACAGCGGCACCCGCCGGTCCGGCCCGGACAGGACCGCAAGGAGCAGGGCCACGTCGGCGACCGTCCGGGCCATCGGGCCGCACACCGACAGCTGGTCGGCGACATCGGCGAGGGGCCAGGCCGGCACCCGCCCCGGGCTCGGCCGGAGCCCGACCACGTTGCAGAAGCTTGCCGGGTTGCGCAGCGACCCACCGAGGTCGCTGCCGTCGGCGAGGGCGACGAACCGGGCGGCGAGCGCCGCCGCTGCGCCGCCACTGCTGCCGCCGGCGCTGCGCCGGGCGTCGTACGGGTTGGTGGTCGCCCCGAAGACGGGGTTGACCGTGTGCGAGCCTGCCCCGAGCTCGGGCACGTTCGTCTTGCCGAGGCTGATCGCCCCGGCCCGCGCCATCCGCTCGACCGTCGCGCCGTCGCGGGTCGGGACGTGGGCGGCGAAGCACGGTGAGCCGTAGGTGGTGCGGACCCCTGCCGTGTCGAACAGGTCCTTGTGGGCGACCGGCAGTCCGTGCAGCAGGCCGAGGGGCCGCCCGCGCGCCGCCGCCTCGTCCGCTGCCGCCGCCCGGGCGAGCGCCTCGTCGAAGGTGCGGGTGACGACGGCGTTCACCCTGCCGTCGAACGCCTCGATCCGTGCCACGTGCGCCGAGACGACCTCGCGGGCCGACACGGCGCGCCGCCGCAACAGCTCGGCGAGCTCGAGCGCGTCGAGCAGGCACGGGTCGCTCATCGGGCGCACCGTAGCTCGTGACCCCGACCCCGACCCCGACCCCGACCCCGACCCCGACCC
>JAKBAA010000109.1 GCA_021809425.1 Actinomycetes bacterium
ATCTGTCCGGGTCCGGGCCCCCTCCCGCTTCGCGCCGGCTGGCGCCGGCCGCAGCGCCGGCGGTAGCGCCGGGGGCCGGCTCCAGCCCGGAAGCGACGCGCCGGCTGTCGGCGGTGTTCCGCGGACGTCTCGGTGGTGTGGACGTCCGCGCCTATGCCGAGCAGGCGCCTGGCCGACCGCTGGCCCCGTCGGCGCCGGCGACGTGCGGGGGCGGGGCGCTCGTGCTGGAGGTGTCGGACGCGGCGGCGGTCGGCCGGCTGGTGGTGTCGGCGGGACCGGCGAACGGCGGGCCGGCGGGGGCGGCCACCACGGTGGTGGGTGCGGCGGAGGGGCAGCCGTTCGAGGTGGCCGCCGCCCGGCTGCCGGTCGGGGCGGCGTCGGCCACGGCACGCTTCGGGCCGGGTCCGCGGGTGGTGGCGACGGTGCGCGACGGGTGGGCGATGGCGGTCGACCCGGCGCCGGGGCGGGCGGGGGTTCCGGTGGTCCTCGTTGCCGTCGGGGCGGGCGGCCGCCACCTTGCGAGGGTCGTCGTGGCGCCCGGCGCAGCGACGGGGGCCGCGGCGTGCCGGGTGGCCGGCGGTGCCAGTGGCAGGTGAGTCGCCAGCCGGCGGGACGCCAACCGGCGACCGGGCCCCGTTGGCCGGGGCGCCGGGACCGGCTGCGGCGGCGGAGTTCGAGGCGCTGTACCGCCAGCACTACCCGCGCCTTGTCCGCTCGCTGCGCCTCGCCGGCATCGGGGGGGAGGCGGAGGACGTGGCCCAGGAGGCGTTCGCCCGGACGTTGGTCCACTGGTGGCGGGTGCGGCGGGGGACCAACCCGGCGGGGTACGCCTACCGTGTGGCGTTCCGGCTGGCGTTCCGGCGGCGCCGCCGTGCGGTGGCGCTGGTCCAAGCGGACGGGTCGGTCCCGGACGCGATCGCCGCGGCGACGCTGCGGGTGGACGTGGAGCGGCGGCTGGCGGCCATGCCGGCGGGGCGCCGGCGGTGCGCCGTGCTGGTCCTGCTCGTCGGGCTGGAGCCGGCCGAGGTGGCCCGGGCGCTGCGGATCGCCCCGTCGACGGTGCGCAAGCAGGTGAGCCTGGCCCGCGCCGACCTGGCCCAGGCCGACCGGGCCCAGGCCGACCGGGCCCAGGCCGACCGGGCCCAGGCCGACCGGGCACGGGCGGAGGGGCGTGGCGACGAGCAGCCGGCGTCGGCCCGGTAGCGCAGCCGGCGGCGAGCCGGCTCAGGCAGGGGCGGCAGCTTCAGGGGCGGCAGCTGCAGGGGTGGCGGACGGGACGAGGCGGCAGGCGAGGAGGGCGACGTCGTCGTGCCAGCCCTCGGGCGGGTGGAGGGCGGCGAGGAGGCCGTCGGCGAGGTCGTCGGGGTTGGCGGTGAGCCAGGGGGCGGCGGTGGTGCGCAGCAGGTCGAGGCCCTCGCCGAGGTGGCGGGTGGGGCGTTCGACGAGGCCGTCGGTGAAGAGGACGAGGGTGGCGCCGCCGGGTGGGAGGGAAAGGCGGTGGTCCTCGTAGCGGGCGGGGTCGAGGGCAGCGCCGAGGGGCGGGCCGGGGGTGAGCGCCACGAGCTCGGCGCCGTCGGGCCGGCAGCACAGCGGCGGGAGGTGGCCGGCGCTGGCGAGGTCGAGGTGGGGTGCGCCGGGCTGCCAGGTGGCGTAGAGGAGGGTGGCGAAGCGCTCGTGGTCGAGCGAGAGGCGGTGGACGAGGCGGTCGAGCTCGGCGAGGGTGGCGGCAGGGCCGAGGTCGTAGCGGGCGCAGGCGCGCAGCTGGGCGCGCAGGTGGCCCATGGCACCGGCGGCGGCGAGGTCGTGGCCGGCGACGTCGCCGATGACGAGAGCGAGGCGGCCGTCCTCGAGGAGGAATGCGTCGTACCAGTCGCCGCCGACTTGGACGCCATGGGCGCCGGCGAGGTAGCGGACGGCGAGGTCGCAGCCGACCACCGACGGCAGGCGGTCGGGAAGGAGGGCCTGCTGGAGGACGGCGGCGACCTCGCGCTCGGCCTCGTGACGGCGGACCCGCTCGATGGCGACGGCGGCCTGCCCGGCGAGGGAGAAGACGAAGGCGCGCTCGCGGTCGGTGAAGTTCCAGCTGGTCGGGAAGCTGAGCCCGAGGGTTCCCATCGGACCGCTCGCCCCGAAGAGCGGGTAGACGGCCCAGGCTTGGCGGAGGCCGTTGCCGCGGATGGTGCGGGCCCGCTCGGGGGGCATGTAGTCGGTGAGGTCCTCGGGACGGGTGATGACGACCGGGGTCTGGCGGCGGAGGGCGGCGGCGGACAGGCTGGGCTGGTCGAGCGAGCGGTCCTCCAGGAGGCCGGCGAGGCCGGCCTCCTCCCAGCCGAAGTGGCGGACGAAGCGGTGGCTGTGGCGCACCGGGTCGACCAGGCCGAGGCCGCCGCCGGTCACGCCGAGGCCGGCACGGGCCTCCTCGAGGACCACCTGGGCGACCTCGTCGACGCTGGTGGCCTCGGCGAGGCGGGCGGTGGCGTGCTGGAGGCGGACGGTGAGGCGCGAAGCGGCGGCAGCCTCCTCGAGCGAGCGGGCCCGCTCGCGGCCGACGGCGCACTGGTCGGCGACGGCGCCGAGCAGGCGCCGCGCGGCCCGCCCGAGGTCGGCGTCGGCGGCGAGGCCGAGGACGAGCACCGACGGCGTGCCGGCGTCGCTGCCGAGGTGGAGGACGGCGCACGGCCCGTCGGCGGCGAGGCCCAGGTGGTCGGCAACCGCCAGAGGGAGCGGCGGGTCGAGCAGGAGCGGCTCGCGGGATTCGGCGGCGCGTGCGGCGAGGTCGGTCAGGACGGGCGGGGGCGGCGACCAGCGAACGGGTGGGCCGCCACCGTTGCTGCCGGCCTCGCTGCCGGCCTCGCTGCCGGCGCGCCCGCCCCCACCCTCTGGGCGGGCGTCGTCGCGCCCGGCGAGGGTGCCGGCGCGGCGCTCGGCCGAGGAGCCGGCCCCGCCGAGCAGCAGGAGGGCGTGGCGGGCGCCGAGGAGGGCTGGGACGGTGGCGAGGGCCACCCGGGCCACCTCGTCGAGGGTGGTGGCCGGGAGGAGGGCGGCGGTGACGGCACCGAGCACCTCGACGTGACGCGCCGCGTGCTCGGCCTCGGTGACGTCCTCGAAGATGAGGCCGATGCCGTACAGGGTGCCGTCCCGGCCGGCGACCGGGTAGAAGGTGCTGCGCCAGGTGCGCCGGTCGTGTGGCGCCGCCGCCGTCGAGCCCTCGAGGCGGGTGGCGACCACCCGGCGTGTGGCGACGACCTCGGCGATGGCCTCCTGGACGGGGCCGGCGAGCAGCGGCTGGACCTCGGCGATGGTGCGGCCGATGCGCTCGGCGCGCGTCCCGCCGTTCGTCCCTACGGCGGCGTCGTTGACCCGGAGGTAGCGGCCGTCGGCGTCGAACACGATGTGGCCCATCGGGGCGGCCCGCTGCAGCGACTCGATGAGGGCGATCGTCGCCGGGCCGAGCGTGACCGGTGGCTCGCTGTCGGGCTCGGCCCCGGCCGGGCCGTCGGGGGCCGGGCCGTCGGGGGCCGGGCCGGTGTCGCTCACGAGGGCACCGGTCGTGCGGGCTCGGGCCCAGGAAGGAGGGGGCGCACCCCGCCGGCGGCCATGACGGCGCCGAGACTAGCTGGCAGGCCTGCGCCGTTGCCCCGTGGCGGTCCCCGCGACGGGGCCTTCGACCGGGGGCGGCGGGGCGGCGGGGCGGCGGGGTCAGGGTACGGCGTCGGGCTGCTGCAGCTCCACCTGGTTGCCGGACGGGTCGGAGAGGAACGACTGGAGCCCGCGGCCGACGAGGCGGGGCTCGGTGACGAGGAGGCCACGCTGGCGCAGCTCGGCGACGGCGGCGGCGAGGTCGTCGACGGCCAGGGCGAAGTGCTGGCCGGCGGCGGGCGGGGTGGTGCCCTCGATGAGGTGGACCTGCTGGCCGCCGGCGTCGAGCCAGGCCCCGTCGAAGGCGAGGTCGGGGCGGTCGGGGCGGACGGTCAGGCCGAGGGTGCCGACGTAGAAGTCGAGGGCGGCGTGCACGTCGGTGACGTTGATCGACACGTGGTGGAGGCCGGTCGGCTGCACGGAGTCGAGTCTAGGGAGGTGGCGCAGCCCGGTGCCGGCCGGACCGGCGCGGCCGCCTCCGCGACGAGCGGCGGCCTCCTCGACGGTGGGCCGCCGCCTCGGTAGCGTCACGGCGTGCCCGACGTTTCGCTGCGAGGAGGAGTGCACCGTCCTGTCAGGCGTCGCCGGACCGGAGGCCCGACCGGTGGGCGACGGGCGGCCGGCCTGCTGGTTGGGATGGCCGCCGCCTCGGCGATGGCGCTGCCGGCGGCCGCCGGCGCCGTACGCCTGGACCGGAGCGCTGCAGCGGCACGGCCGGCGACGGCGGTGCCCCGGGCGGCCCTCCGGTGGACGGCTGCACGGGAGCCATCGGCACCGACCACGACGGTGGCACCCCCACCACCGTCTGCACCGCCTGCACCGCCTGCACCATCTGTGCCGGCAACGCCGGCAACGCCGGCAACGCCGGCAACGCCGGCAACGCCGGCAACGCCGGCAGTGCCACCGGTGCGGCTGCCGGCGGACGAGGCGCCCCACCGGGGACCGGTGGAGTGGTGGTACTTCAACGGCCACCTGACGGCGACGGACGCGGCCGGGCAGGTGCGCCACTACGGCTACGAGCTGGTCACGTTCCAGTTCGTCGGGCTGACGCCGGCGCCGCTGTACGTGGCCAACCTCAGCATCGCCGACCTCGGTCGGGGCCAGTTCCACTTCGGGTCGCGCCAGGCGGTGCACCCGGTGCCGAGCGGGCACGGCGCCTTCGCCCTGTCGACGGGGGGCTGGTCGATGACCGGCGACGGGACGACGGACAGGCTGACGGCGGCGCTGCCGGGGTACGCGCTGGCGCTCCACCTGCGCAGCCTGGAGCCGCCGGCGCTGCACGGCCGGGGCGGCGTGGTGGACCTGGGCCCGTTCGGCGTGTCGAGCTACTACTCGTTCACCGACCTCGCCACGACGGGCACCATCGTGGACCACGGCGTACGCCTTGCCGTGACGGGAACGTCGTGGATGGACCACGAGTGGAACATCACCGACCTGTTCTCGGGGGCCGGGTGGGACTGGTTCAGCATCCAGCTGGACAACGGGACGCAGTACATGTGCTACTTCCTGCGCGACCGGGCCGGGAAGGTGGTGGCGTCGCTCGCCACGAAGGTGGACCGGTCGGGATCGGCCGGGGTGCCGGGAACGGCGCTCGGCGAGCGGGTGCTCGGCCACTGGACGAGCCCGGCGACCGGCATCACGTACGGGTCCGGCTGGGTGCTCACGCTGCCCGGCGGCCACCTGACGGTCCGCCCGGACCTGGTCGACCAGGAGGTCGGCGCCGCCCACCAGCTGGGCCCGGTCTACTGGGAGGGGGACTCGACGGTGTCGGGGGTGCTCGACGGCAAGGCGGTGTCGGGGGTGGCCTACACCGAGCTCAACCCGCCCGGCCAGCACCTGTGAGGTCGCCCGGCCCGTCGGGCACAGCCGGGCGGGGCGGGCGGGGCGCGTCGTGGGTCGCCGCCAGCGGGGCGGCGGCGGCGACGCCGTGGCGCCGCTCGAGCTGGCGGGCGAGCCAAAGGCAGGCGGCGTCGTGGCCACGGCGGGCGACGAGCTGCAGGCCGGCGTGGCGGCCGTCGGCGGTGGTCCCGGCCGGCACGCTCGTCGCCGGCAGCCCGGCCACGTTGAAGGCCCAGGTCAGCTCGCACTCGTAGCCGGGCGGGTCCTCGTCGACCGGCTGTGCACCGACCGGGGTGGTGGGCAGGAGCAGGACGTCGACCACTCCGAGCAGGCGGTCCAGCTCGGAGCGGGTGGCGGCGCGCACGGCGAGGTCGTCGGCGGTGACGAGGTCGTCGGGGACCGGCTCGCCGCGCAGCGCCATCCGCTCGGCGCGGCGGAGGCGGCCCCAGACGTGGCGCAGCGACGGGAGGGTGACGGGCAGGTCGACCCAGGAGATGGCGCCGTCCGCGGCGAGGTCGTCGGCTCGGGAACGGGCCCGGGCGGCGAGGGAGGGATCGACCGGGACGTGGCCGAGGTCGTCGGACCAGGCAGCGCGAAGCGGCCGGCCGGCTGCCTGGTCGAGGGCGGCCTCGAGCGCCCCCGGGGGGCCGCCGGCGAGGGCGTCGAGGAAGCGGGCCTGGTCGACGACCGCACGGGTGAGGGCGCCCGAGGTGGTCAGGCGGAAGCGACCGGGACGGCGGCGGGCGAGCAGGCCGGTGGTCGGCTTGTGGCCGACGAGGCCGCAGAAGGCGGCCGGGATGCGGAGCGAGCCGGCGCTGTCGCCGCCGGTGGCGAGCGGGACGATGCCGGCCGCCACCGCCGCCGCGGCGCCGGCCGACGAGCCCCCTGGCGAGCGGGCGAGGTCCCACGGGTTGCGGGTCCGGCCGGCCGGGGTGCAGCCCCAGGTCTGGTGGTAGCCACGGGGTGGCACCGACGTGGAGCCGATCACCACCGCCCCGGCTGCCCGCAGGCGGGTGGCGAGCGGGCCGTCGGGCGATTGGGTCGCCTTGAGCGGGACCGGGACCCCGGCGAGCGGGAGGGGCTCACCACGCCGGCACCGGTCGTCGACGGCCTGGGCCTCGGCCAGGGCGCGGTCGGGATCGATCGAGACGAAGGCGTGCAGGACCTCGTCCAGGCGGGCCGCCCGCTCGAGGGCGACGGCGACCACCTCGACGGCGGAGCGTCGGCCCGAGCCGACGGCAGCGGCCAGGTCGACCGCCCGCTCTCCTGCAGCCGGCCCGCCGGTGCCGGGGATGCCGCCCGCCGCCCGGTCCACGCCCATCGGGGCGCGAGCCTACGGCCGGCCGTAGGCGCCGCCGGCGCCGTAGGCTCGGCAGCCGGCCGGTCACTCGGCCGGGACGGGGCAGCCGGCCGGCGTGCCCGGGCCGTCCGGGACGGTGCCGGAGCGGGCCGGGTGGGCGGGGTCGCTCGAGGGAGGAGGGGTGGCGTGCGCTTCCGGTTCAGCCCGGGCCGTGGGCCGGCGGTGGGCGCGTCGCGCATGGTGGCGACGAGCCAGCCGACGGCGACCCTCGCCGGGCTGGCGGTGCTGGGCAAAGGGGGCAACGCCGTGGACGCGGCGATCGCGGCAGCGGCCTGCCTGTGGGTGGCCGAGCCGATGTCGACCGGGATCGGGGGCGACGGGTTCGCCCTCGTGTTCGCGGGCGGGGCCGTCCACGCCCTCGACGCCGGTGGGGCGGCCCCGGCGAGCGCGCCGGCCCGGCCGGTGGCGACCGAGGGGGCGCGCTCGGTGGTGGTGCCGGCGGTGCTCGCCGGGTGGGCCGAGCTGAGCCGCCGCTTCGGCCGGCTCGGCCTCGACGCCTGCCTGGCCCCGGCGGTCGACCTGGCCACCCGGGGGGTGGCGGCCGGCTACCACTGCGCGACCGCCTGGGCGGCCTCGTCGCGGGCGCCGGCCGGGCTCGGCCGGGCGCCGCGGGTGGGGGAGGTGTTCACCATCCCCGGCCTGGCGGGGACGCTGCGGGCGGTGGCGGAGGGCGGCCCGCCCGCCTTGTACGGCGGTCGGATCGCCGAGGCGATCGTGGCGGCGTCGTGGCTCGAACCTGGCGACCTCGCAGCGGTGGCCCCCCGATGGGTGCCCCCGCTCCAGCTGCGCTATCGCGGCGTCGACGTCGTCGAGCTGCCACCGCCCACCCAGGGGGTGGCGGCGCTCGAGGCGCTGGGGCTGCTCGAGGCGCTCGGCCCGGCGCGCCCCGACCGCCTGGTGCGGGCGGTCGCCCTGGCCCTCGAGGACGCCCGGGCGGCGGTCCGTGACGGCGCGGAGGTGGCGGGCCTGCTCGAGCCCGGCTACCTGGCCGAGCGGGCGCAGGCGACCCCGCGCCTTCGGGGCGAGCTGGCCGGCGGGACGGTGTACCTGTGCACCCTCGACGGCGACGGGATGGCGGTGTCGCTGATCCAGAGCCTGTACGACGGCTTCGGCTCGGGCGTGCTCGTCCCGGGCACCGGCATCGTGCTCAACGACCGGGCCGCCTGCTTCGCCGTGCAGGGCGCCGTCGAGGGGGGCCGGCGCCCGTACCACACGACCATCCCCGGGATGCTGGTCGACGGCGACCGGCTGGTCGGGCCGTTCGGGGTGATGGGCGGCTTCCTGCAGGCCCAGGCCCACGCCCAGCTGGTCTCGGCCGTGGTCGACGACGGGCTCGACCCGCAGGCGGCGCTCGACCGGCCGCGGTTCCGCCTGGAGGACGGCGCCGTGCACCTCGAGGAGGGGCTGTGGGAGGCGGCGCCGTCGTACGTGCCGGCCGGGGCGGCCGTGGTGCTCGACGACCACCGGGCCGGCTTCGGGGGCGGCCAGATGATCCAGGTCGTCGACGGCCGGATCCTCGGGGGGTCGGATCCCCGAAAGGACGGGTTCGCCGCCGGCGACTGACGGGGCGGCCGGCAGGGCTCGGCGCGGACGTAGCCTCGGGGGCGTGTGCGGGCGGTTCACCCTGGCGACCCCTCCGCCCCGGCTGCTCGCCGCCTTCGAGGCGGAGCCGGAGGCGGGCCTCGAGGAGCAGGTCCAGCTGAGCTGGAACGTGGCGCCGACGCGCCAGGTGCTCGGGGTGACCGACGAGGACGGCCGCCGGGTCCTCGGCCGCTTCTCGTGGGGGCTGCTGCCGAGCTGGGCGAAGGACCCGGCGATGGCCGGCCGGACGTTCAACGCCCGCGCCGAGACGGTGGCGACCAAGCCGACGTTCCGTGCCGCCTTCGCCTCCCGGCGCTGCCTCGTGCCGGCCGACCCGGGCTTCTACGAGTGGTCGAAGCGCCCGGCCGACCGCACGACCCCCTACCTGTTCCGGCGGGCCGACGGCGAGCCGATGGCGTTCGCCGGTCTCTGGGAGGTGTGGCGGCCCGGTCCGGACCAGCCGTGGCGCCGGTCGCTCACCATCGTCACGACGGCTGCCGGCCCCGACGTCGCCCCGGTCCACGACCGCCAGCCGGTGGTGCTCGAGCGGGCGGCCTGGGGGGCGTGGCTGGACCGGCGCCGGCAGGACCGGCCGGCCCTCGAGGCGCTGCTCGTGGCCGGGCCGGCCGGGGTGCTCGAGCGGGTGCCGGTGTCGCGTGCGGTGGGCAGCACGGCCAACGACGGGCCCGAGCTGCTCCACCCCTGAGCGCCCGCCGCCCGGGGGCGGGGCGCAGGGCGGTCGCTCACCAGGGGCCACCGCCGGTGGCGGCGGCCACGAGGGCGAGCAGGGTGGCGTGCAGCTCGGCCGACCCGGCGGCGACCAGCGAGGTCGAGGCGACCCCGAACGGGCGGCCGTCGAGGTCGCTCACGACGGCGCCCGCCTCGGCGGCGAGCAGCGCCCCGGCGCCGTAGTGGAGGGGGGCTGCCCCGAAGTACAGGTCGGCGGCGAACCTTCCGGCGGCAACGTAGGCGAGGCCGACCGTCGAGGCGAGCACCCGGATGTCCAGGCGGTTCTGGCGCACGAGGGTGGCCAGCACCTCGGCGGCCTCGCCCCGCCGTGCGGGCGCGAGCGGCCAGCTGCCGATCACGACCACGTCGCTGCCGGCGCCCGCCTGCAGCCGCCGGGCACCGTCGGGCGCGAGCACGTAGGCGCCCCGCCCGCGCTCGGCCACGAGGACCTGGCCGGTCGAGCCGTCGCCGACGGCGGCGACGGTGAGCTGGCCGTCCTCGACGAGGGCCACGTTGACGGCGAACAGCGGTACGCCCGAGGCGAAGTTCCGGGTGCCGCAGATCGGGTCGACGAGCCAGTACGGGCCGGGGCCGGCCGGCTCGCCGCCGCGCTCCTCGCCGACGATCGGTGCCCCGCCGGCCTCGACCCCGCCGGCCGCGACCCC
>JAKBAA010000110.1 GCA_021809425.1 Actinomycetes bacterium
GGCCGATCGGGCCGCTGCCGGCGGCGACCGGGCGGCGCGACGGGTGGACGGCACCTCCTGCTCCGGTCCCTCCCGACCCGTTGCCGGCGGCCGTCGAGGGCCGCGCCCCGGTCGCCGCTCGCCGCGACGGCGGGGCGGGCCGGGTCGGGCGCACGGGACGGCCGGTGGCGGCGCGGGCTGGATGGGTGGTTGCGACCGGGCGTGCCGGATGGGCGGTGCGTGCCGGGCGGGCCGGGCGGGCCGCCTCGGTCGACTGGCGGGGAGCCCGGGCGACGTTCACGACGAGGCCGGTGGCGAACAGCACGACGATGAGCGACGAGCCGCCGTAGGAGAGGAACGGGAGCGGGATGCCGGTCTCGGGGAGCGCACCGATGACCCCGCCGATGTTGATGATCGCCTGGAGCACGATCCAGCAGGCGATCGCCGACACGAGCAGGCGGGCGAACGGGTCGCTCGTGCGCATGGCGATGCGCACGACGAGCAGCCCGAAGGCGACGAAGGCGGCGACCACCGCGATCCCGCCGATCAGGCCGAAGTCGTTGCCGATGACGGCGAAGATGAAGTCGGTGTCGGCGTTCGGAAGGAACCACGGGGCGATGGCCGCCGTGGCGTGCACCCCGGTCAGATGGCCCGAGCCGAGGGACACGAGCGACTGGACGACCTGGTAGCCGGTGGTCGTGGCATGGCCGAACGGGTTGACGAAGGACAGCAGTCGGGCCCGGCGGTACGAGGCCGACAGGGCCAGCACGGTGCCGCCGACGGCCAGCACGGCGGCGAAGCCGGCGAGCAGGCGACGCTCGATGCCACCGACGTACAGCACGCCGAGCGCCACGCAGACGACCACGATGGCCGTCCCCAGGTCGGGCTGCTTCAGGATGAGGACGCAGGCGAACACGAGCACGATGGCGAGCGGTCGGATCACCTCGCGTAGCTGGTCCCGGGCGTGGCGGCGGCGGGCGACGAGGTCGGCGCAGAACATGGCGAAGGCCAGCTTGGACAGCTCGGAGGGCTGCAGGCGGAACGGGCCGGCCCCGATCCACCGGCTGGACCCGCCCGCCACCTTGCCGAGGTGGGGCACGAGCACGGCGAGCAGCAGCACCACGGCGACGACGAGCGCCGGGCGGGCCAGCTGCCGCACCCGTCGCATGGGGATGCGGCGCGCGACGGCGTAGGCGACGAGGCCGAGCACCACCCACAGCAGCTGGTGCTCGAACAGGGAGAACGGCGAGCCGTACACGGCGATCGAGCTGACCGGCGAGGCGAAGAGCACCATCACGGTGCCGAAGCAGGTGAGGCTCACGGCGAGCGCGGTCAGCCGGGCCCCGTCCCGCCGGCAGGCCGCCTCGAGGTCGGTCGGCCCGGGGTGGCGCGTGAAGAGGGCAGCGAGGCGCCCACCCGCCCCGCTGCCGGGCGAGGCCGCCTCGTCGCCACCCACGAGGCGGAGCGCCGGACCGTCCGGGCGCGGTCGCAGCCCCCTCATCGATCTCCTCCTGACCGCTCGAGGGCACGGACGGCCCGGGCGAAGTCGTCGCCGCGCTCGGCGTACGACCGGTACCAGTCGAACGAGGCGCACCCCGGCGACAGCAGGACGGCGTCCCCCCGGCGGGCGAGGTCGCGGGCCGCCACCACCGCCTCGTCCATCGAGGTGGCCCGGCGCAGCGCGCAGTCGGTGCCGGCGAACGCCTCGACCACCTCGTCGGCCGCCTCGCCGATCGCCACGACGGCGTGCACCACCGCCCGGCCACCCGGCCGGGCGGCTGCCGCCAGCTCGCCGAGGTCGAGACCTTTGTTGCGTCCGCCCGCCACGAGAACGACGGCGTCGAAGCCGGCGACGGCGGCCGCCACGGCCGACGGGGTCGTCGCCTTTGAGTCGTCGTAGTAGGCCACGCCGCCCACCGTGGCGACGTGGGCCACCCGGTGGGCGAGCGGCCGCCACGCCTCGAGGGCGGCGCGGCATCCCTCGAGGGTCGCCCCGGCGGCCCGGGCCACGGCAGCTGCCGCCAGGGCGTTGACCCGGTCGTGCGGCAGCCGGCGGGCGAGCCGGGCCACCGGGAGGAGGCTGCCGTCGGGGGTGACCAGGTCGCCGGCCACCTCGGTGTAGTCGGCGCCGGCGTGCCCGAAGGTGACGAGGCGGCCCGGCGAGGTCCTGGCCGCCCGCAGCGAGGCGGGGTCGTCGGCGTTGGCGATGGCCACGTCGGCGGCTTCCTGGTTGGCAAATACCCGCGCCTTGGCGGCGGCGTAGGCCGCCGTGCTCCCGTGCCAGTCGAGGTGGTCGGCGGCCAGGTTGAGGTGGGCGGCGACGAACGGATGGAACCGGTCGGTCGTCGCCAGCTGGAACGAGGAGACCTCGGCGACGACCACGTCGAGGGCGGGGTCGGCGACGGCCTCGATCAGCGGCAGCCCGATGTTCCCCGCCGCCACGCAGGCCCGCCCGGACGCCTCGAGCATGGCGGCCGCCAGGCTCGTCACCGTCGTCTTGCCGTTCGTCCCCGTGACCGCGGCGATCGGCACGGCGGCGACGCGCCCGGCCAGCTCGACCTCGGAGACGAGGCGGGTCGGGTCTGCGAGGGCGAACAGCGGATGGCTCGGTGGGACGCCCGGGCTGACGACGACGAGGTCGGCACCGGCGAGCAGCTCGGCCAGCTCGTTGCGCCCGGGCGCCACGACGAGGCGCGCCCCGGCACCGGCGGCGGTCTCGGCGGCATCGGCCGCCGGGGCGTCCTCGACGGCGACCACCGCGGCGCCGGCCGCCGCCAGGAGCCGAGCCGCGGCCCGACCGGTGCGGGCGAACCCGAGCACGACGACCCGCCGGCCGGCCAGGGCGTCGAGGCCCCCGCCCTCCCCCGGCGCCGTCCGGCCGGGGCGGCGGTCGGTCGAGGCGCTCATCGCCCCGGCCGCCCGAGGAAGTCGGCATAGAAGATGCCGAGGCCGAGCGCCGTGCACAGCGCCGAGAAGATCCAGAACCGGATGATCACGGTCGTCTCCGGCCAGCCGGCGAGCTCGAAGTGGTGGTGGAGCGGCGCCATGCGGAACACCCGCGTATGGAACACCCGGAAGCTGACGACCTGGATGATGACCGACAGGGTGACCACGAGGAAGAGCCCGCCGATGATCGGCAGGAGCAGCTGGACGTTGAGCAGCAGGGCGAGGCAGCCGAGGCCGGCCCCGATGGCGAGCGAGCCGGTGTCGCCCATGAAGATGCGTGCAGGTGCCGCGTTCCACCACAGGAAGCCGACGCACGCCCCGGCCATGGCGATCGCCGCCACGGCGAGGTCGAGGGCGTTCGGCACCCGGTACAGGGCCGGGTGGCGGATCTCCCAGTAGCCGATGAGGGCCAGGCAGGTGAAGCTGAACGCCGACGACCCGGCGGCGAGCCCGTCGAGGCCGTCGGTGAGGTTGACGGCGTTCGACCCGGCCGTGATGACGAAGATCGCCCACACCACCCAAAGCCCCGCCCCGAGCGCCAGGCCGGGCTCGTCGTAGCGGGTGAACGACAGGGTCGTGTGGGCATGCGCCCAGTAGACGGCGCCGAGGGCGAACCCGAGCGCCACGAGCACCTGCAGGAGGAACTTGGCGCGCTTGTTCAGCCCGAGGCTGCGCGCCCGGCGGACGCTCAGCTGGTCGTCGGCGAGGCCGATGCCGCCGGCGAGCACGACGGCACCGACCACGAGACTGCCGGAGGCCGTGAACTGCAGGTGCGTGCCGACGTGACCGAGCACGTACCCGGCGACGACGGCGAGGATGATGGCGATGCCGCCCATGGTCGGCGTGCCGGCCTTGGTGAAGTGGATGGCCGGGCCGTCCTCGCGGATCTGCTGGCCGATGCGACGGCGGGTGAGCGAGCGGAGCAGGATCGGCGTGAAGAAGCCGGAGACGAGCAGGGCGATCCCGCCCGCCACGAAGATGGCGATCACGAGCCAGCCGCCCTCCGCCGCTCGGCCGGCTCGTCGTCGGCACGGCCCAGGCGGGCGAGCTCCTCGCGCACGACCACGCGGTCGTCGAAGGCGATCGACTCGTGGGCCAGCTCCTGGGTCGTCTCGTGCCCCTTGCCGGCGACCACCACGACGTCGTCGGGCCGGGCGGCGGCAAGGGCGCGGGCGATGGCGGTGCGCCGGTCGAGCTCGACGACGAGCTCAGCCGGGCCGTCGACGCCGGCGACCACCTCGCCGGCGATGGCCGCCGGCTCCTCGCTGCGGGCGTTGTCGGTCGTGACGACGACGACGTCGGCGAGCCGGCTGGCCACTGCCCCCATCACCGGCCGCTTGGCGCGGTCACGGTCGCCGCCACAGCCGAACACCACGAGCAGCCGGCCCTCGCCGCCGGCCCCCCGGGCGGCCTGCAGCAGCTCCTCGAGACCGGCAGGCGTGTGCGCGTAGTCGACGAGCACCACGAGGCCGTCCGCTGCCCGCACCGCCTCGAACCGGCCCGGCACGGCACGGGCGTGCTCGAGACCGTCCACGATCTCGTCGACCTCGAGGCCGAGCGCCCGGGAGCAGGCGGCGGCGGCCAGGGCGTTGCGCACGTTGAACAGGCCGCCGAGCGGCAGGTGCACGACCCGTCCGCCGAGGCGGAACCGGCTGGCGTCCAGGCCGACCTCGAGGTCCCGGACGTCGTGCAGCGAGTAGGCCACCGCCTCGAGCGGGGTCCGCTCGAGGAGCCGGCGCCCGTACTCGTCGTCGGCGTTGACGACGGCCACCCGCGCCCGGCCCGGCATGAACAGCGAGGCCTTGGCGGCGAAGTACGCCTCCATGTTCTCGTGGAAGTCGAGGTGGTCCTGGCTCAGGTTGGTGAACACGGCGGCGTCCAGCTCGATGCCGTCCACCCGGTGCTGGACGAGGGCGTGCGAGCTCACCTCGAGGACGAAGGCGGTGCGCGGCGCGTCCCGGGCGGCAGCGAGCAGTCGCTGCAGGTCCGGCGCCTCCGGGGTGGTACGGGCGCCGGCGAGCGTTCCGAGCACCTCGGTCGACCAGCCGTGCCGCTCGAAGATGGCCGCCAACAGGTAGGTGGTCGTCGTCTTGCCGTTCGTCCCGGTCACCCCGACCGAGCGCAGGGCGGTGGACGGGTCGCCGAAGAAGGCGCAGGCGGCCCGCGCCGTCGCCGGGCGCGCCTGGCCGGGAGCGACGACGAGCTGCACGGCGCCGTCGGCCAGCGGACCGAGCGACCGCTCCGAGATGAAGGCGACGGCGCCGGCGGCTCGCGCCAGCCCGGCGAAGTCGTGGCCGTCGCGGTGCTGGCCGGGAAGGCAGCAGAAGAGGGCGCCGCTGCTCGCCTGACGGTGGTCGATCACGACGTCGTGCACCACGACGCCGGTCGGGTCGCCGAGCACGGCGAGCGGCCGGACGCGCTCGACGAGCTCGTCGAGCGCAACGGACCGCCGGAGCTCGGTCACCGTTGCCGGGCTCACGCTGGGGTCGGGGCGGCGGCGCCGACGCCGGTGCACGCCGGCTGAGCCGGCGTGGTCGGCGGGGCGATCCCGAAGTGCGGAAGCGCGTACTGCATGATCTTCGAGAACACCGGCGCTGCCACCGAGCCACCGTAGATCGTGGTGGGGTGGTTGAGGGTGACAATCGCAGCCAGCCGCGGAGCCTGCGCCGGCACGAAGCCGACGAAGCTGGCGTTCCAGTCGCCCGGGATGTACCCGCCGGTCGAGCTCGGCTGCTGCGAGGTCCCGGTCTTGCCGGCGACGGCGTAGCCGGGCACCTGGGCGAGCACGGCGGTGCCGTCCTGGATGACCGACTCGAACATGGGCACCATCTCGTGGGCCACCCAGCTCGGCAGGACACGCCGTCCTGCCGGTGCCCGGACGGGCCGCTCGACCCCCGTCGGGCTGACCGTGCCGGCGACGAGATGGGGCGTCTCGGCGACACCCCCGTTGGCGATGGCGGCGTAGGCGTCGACGATCTGCAGCGGCGTCACGGCCTCGCCGAGGCCGATCGGCACCGAGCCCTGCGACGATCCGGTCCAGCTGGAGGCGGAGCCGACGAGGCCGGGCGACTCGCCGGGCCAGCCGAGACCGGTGTAGCGGCCGAAGCCCAGGTCGTGCAGGGCGGCGTGGAGCCGGCTCATGCCGAGCTGGTGGGCGATCTCGATCGTGCCGATGTTGGACGACTGGGCGAGGATCTCGCAAGCCGCCATCGGCTGGGTGGGGTGGACCTCGGCGTCGTAGAACGGGTAGCCGCCGATCGTCAGCGAGTACGGCACGCTGAGGACCGTCTGGGGCGTGACGACGCCGTCCTTCAATGCGTACGAGAACGTGGCGATCTTCATGACCGAGCCCGGCTCGTACACCGACGTGACCGCCAGGTTGTCGCTTGCCGGCACGATGCCGTGGGGCGTCGAGACGAGGTCGACCATGGCCAGGATGGCACCCGTCCGGACGTCCTCGACGACGGCGACGCCGCTGTGGGCGTGCTGGCTCGCCATCTCGGCGGACAGGTCGCGGGTGACCTCGGCCTGCAACGGCTGGTCGAGGGTGAGCACGATGCTGCTGCCGTTGTGGGGCGCGACGACGTGGGACGGGGCGAGCGGCAGTGGCGTTCCCCCCGGACCCTCGGGGACGACCTCGCTGCCGGACCTCCCCGACAGCTGGGCGTTGACCATCTCCTCGAGGCCCGCCACCCCCCGGCCGGCGGCGTTCAGGGCACCGAGGAGCGGCTGGAACAGGACGGCGTCGGGTGCCACCCGGAGGGAGGTCGACTGGAAGGTGACCCCGGCGGGCGCCATCGCCGACAGCCGCGCCACCACGCTCGACGGCTCGTCCTGGCCGAGCACCACGTAGCCGTTGCGCTGGGACAGCTCGGTGGCGAGCCGGGTGGCGGCGACGTGCAGGACGGGCGCCAGCGCGTTCGCCTCGGCGACCGGGTTGGTCACCTGGAAGTCGTCGACCACGACGTTGCTCGCCGCCACCGAGGCGGCGAGCAGGTTGCCGTTGCGGTCGTAGAGGGCGCCCCGCGTCGCCGGGAGGGGGACCTGCTGGTTGACCTCGCCGGCGCCGAAGCGGGCGTAGGTCGTCCCGTTGAGCACCTGCACCAGCACGAGCCGGCCGACGAGCAGCGCGGCGGCAACCGCCACGAGGATGCCGAAGCGGCCGAGCCGCCGGCTCGACGGGCTGACCCTCTTGGGCCGGCTCACGGCCGACCGCGGCCGGACGGGGTCGCCGGGGCCGTCGGGGTCAGGTAGGTGACCGACGACGGCGTCACCATGTGCAGGCCGTGCTCGGCGATCCCGAGCACCCTCGACGGCGCGTCGAGGGTGGCGCGGGTCACCTGGAGCTGTTGGGTGCGGCCGATCTGCTGGACGATCTGCTGGTCGATCTGGTCGAGTCGGAGCTGCTGCGAGGTGACGAGGCCCTGGGCGGCCGCCACCGTGCCGAGCGACCCGGCGACGAGCAGGCCGGACGCGGCGAGCAGCAGGCGGACGCGCCGTTGGCGGACCCGCTCGAGGAGCGCCTTGCGGTCGAGGACGCTGAGCGCCGGCCGGCGCCCCTGACGATCGGGGCGGCCCCCGCCCCCCGGGCGCGGCTCGCCCTGGCGGGCGCGTGCGGTGGCGCGGCCGGACCCGTCGGGACCGGCGGCGGCGCTCACGGCCGGGTCCCGGGCTCGACCAGCCGCTCCACGGCCCGTAAGCGGGCGCTCCGCGCCCGGGGCTGCTCGGTGGCCTCGGCCTCGGTCGCCTTGCGCGCCCCGCGGTGCAGCAGGCGGACGGTGGGGACGGCGCCGCAGACGCACGGCAGCCCGGGCGGGCACATGCACCCACCGGTGGCGGCGCGGCGGAACCGCTCCTTCACGATGCGGTCCTCCCCCGAGTGGTACGACAGCACGACGCACCGGCCGCCCGGTGCCAGCGCCTCCAGCGCGGCGTCGAGCGCCGGGGTGAGCGCCCCCAGCTCGTCGTTGACCGCGACGCGCAACGCCTGGAACACGCGCCGTGCCGGGTGGCCCCGGCGGCGGGCCGCCGCCGGCACCGCCGACGCCACCACCTCGGCGAGCGCTCCCGTCGTGCCCAGCGGGCGTGCCGCCAGCACGGCACGGGCGATCCGCCGGGCGAACCGGGCCTCGCCGTGCTCGACCAGCAGCGCCGTGAAGGCGGCCTCGTCGAGGCGGTCCAGCAGCTCGGACGCCGTCGGTCCGGCCGACGGGTCCATCCGCATGTCGAGCGGCCCGTCGGCCCGGTACGAGAAGCCCCGCTCGGGCCGGTCGAGCTGCGGCGAGCTGACGCCGAGGTCGAACAGCACGGCCACAACCGGCGGTGGGTCGGCCGGGCCGCCGGGCCGGGCGCGATCGGCGGCCAGCACGTCGCCGAGGGCGTCGAAGCGGGCGTGGTAGGTGCGCGCCCGCCCGCCGAACGCAGCGAGGCGCGCCCTCGCTGCCACAAGGGCGGCGGGGTCCCGGTCGATCCCGACGAGCTCGAGCCCGGGCCGGGCGGACAGCGCCGCGGCGGCGTGGCCGCCCCCCCCGAGCGTGGCATCGACGAGGACGCCGTCCGGAACGGTCTCGAGCAGTGACAGCACCTGGCCAAGGAGGACTGGCTCGTGGCGGAACTCGTCGGGGGCGGGGTCGTGGTGCTTCTGCAGCCCCCCGGTCGCCCGACCCCCATCCAAGGGGCCGGAGGCGTTGGCTCGCGCAGCGGAGAGGGATGGCGCGGCCAGCTCGGATCCTACGACCGGGAGGCTGCAGAGGCGCCACGGACGGGCGCGGTGGTGGCGCAAGGCCACGGTGGTGGTGCCGGTGGTGGTGCCGGCGGGGCTGACGGCGGGGCTGACGGCGGTGAGGGTCATGAGGCACCACGCTCGGTGGTGGCGTGCTTGGCCGCCCAGGCGGACGGCGACCACAGCTCGACGCGATCGATCATGCCGACCACGAGCACCTCCGTCTCGAGGCCGGCGTAGGCGCGCAGGTGGGCCGGCACGGCCATGCGCCCCTGCTTGTCGATCTCTGCCTCGAAGACGGCGGCCGACCAGTCGCGCACCTCGTTGCGGGCGGCGGCGTCGCCCGCCGCCTGGGCGCGCCGCATGGCGATCTCCTCCCCGAACGCGTCCGCCGGGAACAGCCCGAGGCAGCGCTCGGTGTGCGGGGTGAGGTAGCCGCCGGTGGCGAACGGGCCACGGAGCCGGGCCGGGAGGATCAGCCGCCCCTTGGCGTCGAGGGAGTGCTCGTAGCTCCCGAAGAACAACGTGCCGAGCGCCACCAAGGTCCTTCCACCACCGGTCTCCACCACGGGGCCCCAGGGGTCACCCCGGCGCTCCCTTTCCCTCCACTTCGCGCCACTGTATTGGCGTCCTGCTCCACCGTCAACCACTTCGCGTGGCGGGCGTGCCCCGTGTCAAGGGACAGCAGGATCTCCTCATAGACGGACAGCTGGTCTCCTGACCGGCGGACAGCAGATCTCCATGCTGACGGCAGCGTGTCTCCCGTGCCCGAGCACGAGGTAGCGCGGCTGGGCTGACGCGACGGGTCGGGACGGCGGCGGCGACAACAGCTCGGTGGGACAGGTGCTGGTGCTTCGGTGGTGATGGTGATGCGCGCT
>JAKBAA010000027.1 GCA_021809425.1 Actinomycetes bacterium
GTTCTGCACCGACCGCGACGAGGCCACCCTCGAGGAGACGGCGGCGCGGCTGCAGGCGGCCGGCTACGAGCCGGCGACCGCGGTGACCGAGCTCGCCGACGAGGAGGCCGTGCGGTCCTGCTGCGCTGCCGCTTCGGCGCTCGGGCGGGTCACGGCGCTCGTCAACAACGCCGCCAGCTATCCGGCCCGCACCTTCTTCGACATCCCGCTCGAGGAGTTCGACCGGGTGCAGGCGGTGAACCTGCGGGCGCCGTTCCTTGCGACACAGCTCGTCGCCAGGGACATGGCGGCGACCGGTGGGGGCGCCGTGGTCAACGTCTCGTCGATCACCGTCCACGGCGCCTTCGCCAACCTCGCCTCCTACGTGACCTCCAAGGCCGGTCTCGTCGGTCTCACCCGTGCACTCGCCCGTGAGCTGGGCGAGCACGGCGTGCGCGTCAACGCCGTTGCCCCTGGCGCCTTCCCGACGGCGGCAGAGCGCATCCACGAGGACCCCCAGGCGTACTCGGCCTACGTCGTGGCGCACCAGGCGCTCAAGCGGCGTGGCCGGCCGGAGGAGCTCGCTGCCGTGGTGTCGTTCCTCTGCGGCCCGGATGCCTCGTTCGTCACGGGCCAGACCATCGAGGTCGACGGGGGATGGGTGATGACATGACGGACGAGCGCCGGCGCCTGTCGAGGCGCGCCGTCGAGCGCCACGCCGGCGACCTCTCCGCCCTCGGCGGCGTGCGGTCCGTCGTCCTCGGCGACGGGCTCGAGCGAGGTGTGCGGGTGCTCGAGTTCAAGACCGCCGCCGGCCTGCGTTTCGACGTGCTCGTCGACCGCGCCATGGACCTCGGTGCGACCGAGCTTTCGGGCGTCTCGATCGCCTGGGCTTCGCGCACCGGCGTGCGGCACCCCATGCTGTTCGAGCACGCCGACGAGCGCGGCCTCTCGTTCCTTCGCTCGATGACCGGCCTTCTCGTGACGGGTGGGCTCGACCACACCCTCTTCGGCGACGACGTCGACGCGAGCCACTACCACTACCCTCCCCGACCGACGCTGCGGCACGGGCTGCACGGGCGCGTCGCCAACCTCCCGGCGCGCCTGCTCGGCTACGGCGAGGCGTGGCAGGGGGACCGGTGCGTCCTGTACGCCGAGGGCGAGGTGCGTCAGGCAGCGATGTTCGCCGAGCACCTGCGGTTGCGACGGCGCATCGAGGTCGACCTCGACGGCACCGAGATCAGGGTCGAGGACACGGTCCGAAACCACGGCTTCGATCCGACGCCGCACATGTTCCTCTACCACATCAACCTCGGCTGGCCCTTCCTCGGGGCAGGGACGCGCGTGCAGGCTCCGATCGAGCGCACCGTCTGGCAGAGCGCCAGCGTGGAGGAGCAGGGGGTCTCCCATCTCGAGCTGCCGGGACCGCAGCCGGCGTTCGTCGAGCAGGTGTACGAGCACGCCCTGCGGCCCGACGAGCGCGGCGAGGTGCTCGTCACGGTGACGAACCCGGCGCAGCGTCGGGTCGAGCTCCGCTTCGACGGCACCGCCTTCGGGCACTTCTTCGAGTGGCTAGCGCTGCGCGAGGGAGACTACGCCCTCGGGCTCGAGCCGTCCACCCACGCCGTCGCCGGTGACCGGTCGGCACGGGACGACGGCTCGATGATCTGGCTCGGCCACGGCGAGGAACGGCACTACCGAACCTCGCTCCGCTTCGTCGATGGCCCGTGACCAGCTCCCGCCGGCACGTGCCGGCGCCTCAGCGGAAGGAGACCGGCATGCGGATCGTCCGCTACCAGGATCCGTCGAGCGGCACGGCCTCGGTCGGACTCCATCTCGACGGCGAGCTGCTCGAGCTGCAGGGCGTCGGTGCCGTGGCCGACGTGCTCGCGCTCGATCTGGCGGCGCTGCGCCGGCTGCTCGACGAGGCGCGCATCGCCCACCGCCCGGCGACGGAGCCGGCACGCCCGCTCGCGCCGATCGACGGGCGCACCGAGGTCTGGGCGGCCGGGGTCACCTACGAGATCTCCCGGGCCGCCCGCGTCGAGGAGAGCGAGCGCTCCGCCGACGTCTACGAGCGTGTCTACACCGCCGAGCGGCCGGAGCTGTTCTTCAAGTCCGTCCCCTGGAAGGTGGTCGGCGACGGCGCCAGCATCGCCGTGCGGGCAGACTCGACGCTCGACGTCCCCGAGCCAGAGCTCGCCGTCGTGGTGAGCCGGACGGGTGAGGTGGTCGGGTACTCGATCTGCAACGACGTCTCCTCGCGCTCGATCGAGGGCGAGAACCCCCTGTACCTTCCCCAGGCGAAGATCTACCTCGGTGCCTGCGCCCTCGGGCCGGGCATCACGCCGGCATGGGAGATCGCCGATCCCTACGGCCTGGACATCGAGCTCGCCATCGAACGCCACGGCGCGACCGCCTGGAGCGGGACGGCCAGCACGTCGCTCCTCCGGCGGCGCATCGACGGGCTCGTCGCCTACCTCCGCCGGGCCGACGTCTTCCCGGACGGCTTCGTCCTGTCGACCGGCACTGGTCTCGTGCCTTCCGCCCCCTTCTCCCTCGAGCACGGCGACCGGGTTCGCATCACGATCGACGGCCTGGGCACCCTCACGAACGACGTCGTGCGCGGCCTCCCGCCCCCGCCGGCGAGCCCCCCGGCGCGCACCGCCGTCTGACCCCAGGGGGGAGCGACGGTCGCGCGCGCCCGACCTCCGACGGATCGCTCGACCACGCCGCTCGCCGCCGGGTCCGCCGGCCGGACGGGCAGGCGTCCGGCGCGCCGCGCCCGCAGGTCCGGCGCCGTCAGGGAGGGATGACCGCGGCGTACGGTGCGAAGCTCGCCGTCGCCTCGTCGACGAGCAGTGGTCGGCCGATCGCCGGGAACGCACGCTGCGGGCAGCTCGGCCGGTCGCACACCTTGCAACCGGGACCGATGGGCATCGCGCTGCCGCGGTCGGTCAGATCGAGCCCGTCGCCGTAGACGAGGCGGCGCGCGTGCTGCAGCTCGCAGCCCAGCCCCACCGCGAAGGTCTTCCCGGGGCGCCCGAAGCCGCCCTGCCCGCTGCGCACGGCACGGGCGATCCACAGGTACCTTCGCCCGTCGGGCATCTCGGCGACCTGGCGGAACACGCGACCTGGCTCGGAGAACGCCTCGAACACCACCCACAGCGGACAGGTGCCGCCGATCCGGGAGAGGCGGAACGAGGATGCCGTCTGCCGCTTCGACATGTTCCCTGCGCGGTCCACCCGCACGAAGGCAAAGGGGACACCCCGCGCCTCCGGCCGCTGGAGGGTGCTGAGCCGGTGGCACACGCTCTCGAACCCGGCGTCGAAGTGCGAGCTCAGCTGCTCCACGTCGTGACGCGCCTCGTCGGCAGCCGAGCGGAAGCGCTTGTAGGGCATCAGCACCGCCCCGGCGAAGTAATTGGCGAGGCCGATCCGTGCGAGGGACAGGGCCTCCCCGCCGCCGAACCTGCCACGGGCGACAAGGTCGTCGAGGAGGCCACGATGCTCCAGGTAAGCGAGCTGGGTAGCCATCTGGAACGCTTGCTGGGCGGGGCGCAGCTCAGGGGCGAGGTGGAGAACCCTCGCCTCGGCGTCGAAGGTCCGCATCATCCCGCCGGGCGCGCCGCGCTCGTCCTCGCGGACCTCGACGCCGTGGCGACGGGAGAGGCGACCGGCCAGCAGCGACCGGGCGCGGCCGGGCTCGACACCTTCGTCGTCGGCGAGCCGCTCTCCGGCACGGTCCAGCTGGTCGACGTAGTTGTCCCGGTCGAAGAAGAAGTCGCGCACCTCCTCGTACGGGGTCGAGCGGCCGTCACCGGCGAGCACGGCCGCCTGCTCGACCGCCGCCCGGTGCTTGCGATGGAGGACGACGAGCGCACGCGCCACCCTGGGGGCTCGGGCGACGAGGTCACGCAGCTCGTCCGGGCCGAGCGGGTCGCCTTCGAGCGCATCCGTCGCCGCGTCCTCGAGCTCGGCGACGAGCCGGGCACGCCCGTCCGCCAAGAGCGCGTCCGGGCTTACCGCAAGGAGCTCCACGATCCGGTGCAGCACCGACGGCGTGAGCGGCCGCCGGTCGTGCTCGATCTGGTTCAGGTAGCTGGGAGAGATGCCAAGATCACGAGCGAGCCCCGCTTGGGTCATCGCATGGCGTTGTCGAAGCTCCCGCACCCGGCCGCCGGCGAACAGCTTCTCATCGGGCAAGCCGCTCTCCCTCGTCCAGCTTCCCCGGCACGGCTTGTTGCGAACGCCCACGTTAACAGCATTGGCAAACGACCCCTCGCGGGCACACACAATTCACCGTGCCGCGATCTGGACAGGGCACGGCACGGACGCGAGGATGCCGCCATGGCGATCCGTACCGGCGTCGTGACGCAGTGATCGAGCACGAGGTGCGTGTGCACCAAAGCTCGGAGCGCCTCCCCCAGGAAGGCCAGCTGGCCTGGAAGCTTGCGGAGCTGGCCACCGACACGGTCCCGGTGGACGACGACGTCGCCGAGATGATCGTCAACCGGATCATCGACAACGCCGGCGTGGCAGCTGCCGCGCTGTACCGCCGACCCGTGGCGAACGCCCGAGCACAGGCGTTGCGCCATCCCTCCGCGCACGGGTCGACGATCTTCGGCTGCGAGCCGGGAACCCGCGCCTCGCCGGAGTGGGCGGCGTGGGCGAACGGCGTCGCGGTGCGCGAGCTGGACTTCCACGACACGTTCCTGGCCGAGGAGTACTCGCACCCCGCCGACAACATCCCGCCGCTCGTCGCGGTGGCGCAGCACACGGGCAAGAGCGGCGCCGCCCTCGCACGCGGCATCGCCACCGCATACGAGGTCCAGATCGACCTCGCACGTGCCATCAGCCTCCACCGGCACAAGATCGACCACGTCGCCCACCTCGGCCCGTCGGTCGCCGCCGGGATCGGCGCCCTGCTCGACCTGCCGACCGAGGTCGTCTTCCATGCCATCGGGCAGGCCCTCCACGTCACGACCTCGACCCGGCAGTCGCGCAAGGGCGAGATCTCTTCGTGGAAGGCCTACGCGCCGGCCTTCGCGGCGAAGATGGCCATCGAGGCCATCGACCGGGCGATGCGGGGCGAGGGCGCACCCACGCCCATCTACGAGGGCGAGGACGGCGTCATCGCCCAGCTCCTCGACGGTGCCGACGCGCGCTACACCGTGCGCCTTCCCGCACCCGGCGAGCCCAAGCGAGCCATCCTGGACTCGTTCACCAAGGAGCACTCGGCCGAGTACCAAGCGCAGGCCTTCATCGACCTGGCGCGACGCCTCCGTACCCAGATCCCAGACCCGTCGACGGTCCGGTCGATCACCCTCTTCACGAGCCACCACACCCACCACGTGATCGGCACGGGCGCGCGGGACCCACAGAAGCTCGACCCGCGAGCGTCGCGCGAGACCCTCGACCACTCGCTCATGTACATCTTCGCCGTGGCGCTCGAGGACGGTGCCTGGCACGAGGTCGACTCCTATACACCCGAGCGCGCCAGCCGCCCCTCGACCGTGGCGCTCTGGCACAAGATCTCCACGGTCGAGGACGCGGACTGGACCCGCCGCTACCGTTCGAGCGACCCGAAGGAGCAGGCCTTCGGAGGGCGAGCCGTCGTCGTGCTGGACGATGGTCGCTCGATCGAGCAGGAGCTGGCGGTCGCCGACGCCCACCCCCTCGGCACCCGACCGTTCGCCCGTCCGCAGTACGTCGAGAAGCTCCGCCGCCTCGCCGGCGGCGTCGTCCCCGACGCCGAGGTGGACCGGTTCCTCGCCGTTGCGAGCCGCCTCGATTCGCTCGGGGGCGACGAGCTTGCCGGCCTCACCTTCACCGTCGCAGGGCTCGAGGATGCGACGCCGACCGGCGGTCTCCTGTGACCCCCGATGCCGCACCACTGGTATGGCATCCCGGAACGCGCCGACCGAGATGACGACCGACACCTTGCAGGGAGCGTGATGACCATGGAAGCGAGCGGCGTCGAGATCAGGCGGGGCCTGTCCGGGGTCGTGGCCGACACGACCCGGATCTCGATGGTGAACGAGGAGACCAACTCCCTGCTGTACCGGGGCTACCCCGTGCAGGAGCTGGCCGCATCGTGCAGCTTCGAGGAGGTCGCCTATCTCATCTGGCACGGGGAGCTCCCGAGCCCCTCCGAGCTGTCCTCGTTCCGGGCGCGTGAGCGCTCGCTGCGGGTGCTGCCGGAGGCGCTCCAGGCGACGCTCGCGTCCCTCCCCACGACCTGTCACCCGATGGACGTCCTGCGCACCGGCATCAGCTTTCTCGGCGCGCTCGACGCCTCCGAGGACGACAACGCACCCGCGGCGAACCTCGAGAAGTCGCTCGACATGATGGCGAAGATCCCCACGATGGTCGCCGCCGAGCAGCGCCGCCGGCGCGGCCTCGCGCCGATCCCCCCGGACCCCACGCTGTCGTTCGCCGAGAACTTCCTCTCCATGTGCTTCGGCGCCGTGCCCGAGCCGGAGGTCGTCCGCTGCTTCGAGATCTCGCTCGTGCTCTACGCCGAGCACAGCTTCAACGCGTCCACGTTCACCGCCCGCGTGGTCATCTCGACGCTCTCCGACATCTACTCCGCCGTCGTCGGGGCGATCGGCGCCCTGAAGGGCCCGCTGCACGGCGGGGCGAACGAGGCGGTGATGGTCATGCTCGACGAGATCGGTGATCCCGATCGCGCCGCGTCGTGGCTCGGCGAGGCGCTTGCGGCGAAGCGCAAGATCATGGGCTTCGGGCACCGCGTCTACAAGCACGGCGACAGCCGGGTCCCGACGATGTACGGGGCGCTCCAGGACCTCGCAGGGCGCTACCCCGACGGCGCTCGCCTCATCGCCCTCTACGACAACCTCGCGCAGGCCATGCTCGACGCCAAGGGGATCTACCCCAACCTCGACTTCCCGTCCGGGCCGGCCTACCACCTGATCGGCTTCGACATCCCCATCTTCACACCGATCTTCGTCATCAGCCGGATCACGGGCTGGACGGCGCACGTCATCGAGCAGCTCGCAGCGAACTCGCTCATCCGGCCGCTCAGCGCGTACGTGGGCCCCGGCGAACGCCCGGTCCCCCGCCGAGGCTGAGCCGGCCCCGACCGGTGGCCCGGAGGAGACGACCTCCGCCCGCCCCGCTCGGCGTCGGCTTCGGCATCAGGGGCGGGGCGTGGGCCGACGCACGTACCGTCCGACGGGCGACTCCACCACGTTGCCGTCACGGAGCACCTGATGACCCCGAACGAAGGTGTCGGTGACCCTGGCCTTCAGCTCCATGCCCTCGAACGGCGTGTACTCCTGGGCTGACGCCGAGTCCGCAGCGCGCACCACCCACGAGGCGTCCGGATCCACGAGGCAGAGGTCGGCGTCACGCCCGGGCGCGAGAGCACCCTTGGTGTGGAGCCCGAAGCGCTCGGCAGGAGCCGATGCGGTGAGCTCGGCGATCCGCCCGTACGACAGGCCGCGCCGACGACCCTCGGTGATCAGGCCGGGAAGCAGGTACTCCGTGCCGCCGAACCCGGACTTCGCAACGAACACGTCGTCGCGCGGCTCGCCGAACTTCGTCTCGTCGCGGCAGCAGGCGTGGTCGCTCACCACCCAGTCGAGGTGGCCCTGGAGCATGTGCTCCCAGAGCGCCTCGACGTCCTCGCGCGGGCGGATCGGAGGGTTCACCTTCGCCCCGATGCCGTTGGCGGTGTCGACGTCGGTCAAGAGGTGCCCGATGGTCACCTCCCGACGGAAGTCCACGTGCGGAAAGGTGGCCGCCATCATCATTGCGGCGTCCACGGCCTTCTGCGACGACAGGTGCAGCAGGTTGATCGTGGGGAGGCCGGTCTCGTGCGCCAGGTAGGCGGCGATCGTGACCGCAAGCCCTTCAGAGTGCGGGGGGCGAGCGGCGTGGTAGGCGCGCAGGCCCGTCAACCGTCCCTCCTCCTCCACCAGCTTGGTGTATGCGGCCATGATCTCCGCCGTCTCGCAGTGCAACGAAAGGGAGATGCTGTCGGCGAAGCCGGCGAAGCGCTCCTCGCGGCGCGCCTGTTCGAGCTTGCGCATGATGAACTCGAAGTGGGCCAGGTCGTACGACTCCCCCTCTGGGAGCATCAGGAACTCGTCCTGCGCGCTGGACCGCCCGTGGAGCCCGTGGCGGCCGTAGAACATGAAGATCTTGAACGACGAGACGCCGAACTCGGCGATCAGCTCGGGGATCTCCTCGATGTGCTCCTTGAGGATGGGCGCCACGTGGAAGGCGTAGTCCACGTGCGCCCGGCCCTCGGCTGCCGCAAGGGCAATCGGCAGGACCTCGCGGTACGGGCCGGTCCGGTTGAGGTAGTACTGCCCGGTGCGCAGGTAGGTGATCGCGGTGGTGACCCCGCCCTGCGCACAGGCACGGCTCTCGCTCCGGGCGTCCTCCTCGAGGGGGTTGTAGATGCCCCAGTGCTGGTGGGCGTCGACCACCCCGGGGAACGCGAGGCGCCCGCGACCCTCGACCACCTCCGCCACCCCGTCGGTGGCGACTCCGGGGGCGACCGTCTCGATGCACCCGTCGCGGACGCCGATGTCGGCCGGCTCTGGGTCGCGCCCTGGGCGGACCACCCGGACGTTCTTCACCACGAGATCGAGCTCGGTCATGGCATCTCCTTGCCCATCTTTCGGTTGCCCGTGCCGGCCCGGAGGGGCCCGAGCAGGGCACGGATGTCATCGAGCTGCTCCAGCCGGCCGATCATCTCCCGGGCATCCTGCACGACCGCCACCGGGAGCACCCGCGTCGCGTTGTCGGTGAACTTCGTGGCCAGCTCGTCAAGGGTGAGCGGCCGCTCAGATCCTCCCCGGTTGGACATGACCGCCTCCACCAGCTCCGTCCCGTCGCGCAGCCGGACGCGGAGGATCGACGGGAACTGGTGGGGGAAGACGGCCGTGCACCGATCGTCCTCGACGACGTCGACCAGCGACATGAGGTGTCGGCGCGCAGGATCGTGGGCGAGCTCATCGGTGTAGTCGTCGAGACCGACCGCGAGCCCGCCCCCGCCGAGCAACCCGGCCACCACGGCGTAGGGCCCGCTGAACTGGGCCATGTACCCGGTCTCGGGCCGTCGCTTGACCTCGATTGGCTCGCCGATGGTGTGCACGATCGGGCCTGGCACCCCGAGGGTCATCGAGACCACCTCGGCCGGCTCGACGCCGCGCCGCCGGAGCGCCCGCGCCGCATCGACGGCCGTGTGGGTGAAGTGGTTCGCCGGGTACGGCTTGAAGAAGATGCCTGGCACCTCCCAGCGCTCCCCCAGCCCGTCGGTGACCGCCAAGTGGTCGACCTGCCCGTGCAGCCAGGCCTGGAAGAAGCCGAAGCGGCCCTCGAGCACGGTGGCCGGGCCCGTGATGCCATGGCGCACCAGCTGGGCGGCCGAGACACCGGCGTGGGCGGCCCAGCCACAGTGCAGGCGCTTCACCGTGCCCCCGGTGCGATTCGCTTCGATGATGCCCGAGGACATCGATGCGGCGACGCCCAGGGCGTGGACGATCCCGTCGGCGCCGAGCCCCGAGAGCAGGCCCACCGACAACGCCGCGCCCATCGCTCCGCAGATCGAGGTGGCGTGCTGGCCGTGCTCGAAGTACACCGAGGCCCCGCTTGCCCGGTCGTACCCGGCCATGCCCAGGCGAACGCAGATCTCGAGGCCGCAGGCGATCGCGGCGACCAGCTGTCTGCCGTCCGCACCGGTCGCCTCGGCAGCAGCGAGCGCCGCCGGGACCACGCTGGCGCTCGGGTGGAGCACCGAGGGCAGGTGGGTGTCGTCGTAGTCCAGCGAGTGCGCGAGCACCCCGTTGACGAACGCCGCCCAGACGGCCGGCACGGCCTCGGCATGGCCGAGGGCCGTCGCCTGAGGAGCGCCGCCCTGCTCGGCGGCGAAGGCGGTGGCAGCCGCACTGGTCGGCAGTGCCGTCGCGGCGATCGCGATTCCGACGGTGTCGAGGACGCGCTTGCGCACGCTGTCGACCACCGCGTCGGGCAGGGCGTCGTAGGGGTTGGCGACCGCGAATGCGGCCACCTGCTCGGCGAGCGTCCCCGGTGCCGGCCTCTCAGCCACCGGCTACCACCGCCAGCGGCCGGACCGGTGAGCCCGTCGCCCCCACCAGGGCGAGGGGCACGAGGACGAGCGTGAACTCGTGGACCGCGGCGGCCGCCAGTTCCTCGAGGTCGAGCGCCTCCACGATGTAGATGCCGTGCTCCACCAGCAGCACCCGATGGGCCGGCAGCAACGCGTGGCCTCCTCGGGGCGCCAAACGCTCGAAGGCGATCGTGTCGGCGCCTGCCGCGTGGACCTCGTGGGCTGCAAGCCACTCGGCCCCCGCTTCCCCCACACCGGGCACACCGCTCTCGTTCCCGGCATAGGCCGCGGCGCCCTCGGCGAACCGGCGTCCCCACCCGCTGCGGACGAGCGCCACGTCGCCAGGGCCGACGAGGACGCCTTCTGCGGCCACCGCCCGATCCAGGTCGGCCGGCGTGATCTCGTAGGCGGGGGCGCAAACCTCGATGCCGAGGGCGGCGGGGATGTCGAGGAGGACGCCGCGCCGGATCATCGGCTCGATGGTGTGGACCCCGAGCTCGGCGAACCCGCCGCCGACTGCGGCAGCGGCGGCGTCGGCTCCGCCGTGCAGGCATCCGTCCTGCGACACATGTGCCAGGGCGTCGATATGGGTCCCGACGTGGGTCCCCGACACGATCAGGTCGTTCGCCGCCGAGCCCCCGTCGGCTCGAACGACGTCCCCGTGGCGCCGCGGCAGGGTGTGCCAATACTGCGGATGGTTCGGCGACTGCGGCATGCCCCGGAACATCGGGCGGCCGAGATCGAAGATGCGCACGCCGGCCCGAACGGCAGCGAGCACGGCGTCGGTCATGCTACGACCCCTTCCTGTCGAAGCCGGGCGAGCTCATCCTCGCCCATGCCCAGCTCGTCCGCGAGGACGGCCGCCGTGTCGGCCCCGAGCTGCCGGCCGGTGTGCCGGATGCGCCCTGGGGTTCTCGACATCCGCCACATGACGTTGTGCATCAGCATCGGTCCGAGCTCGTCGTCGTCCACCTCGACCAGCATCTCGGTCTCCCGCACGTGCGGATCGTTCATCAGGTCTCGGGCGTCGTACACCGGGGCGACGGCTGCCTGGGCCTCGTCGAACGCAGCGAGAACCTCGGCTCGAGTCCGGGCCGCGATCCAGGCGCCGACCGCTTCGTCGACCACGTCGGCGTGCTCGGCGCGCCCGGTGCCGCTCGCGAACCACGGCTCGTCGATCAGCTCCGGCCGCCCGACCAGGCGGGCTACCCGCTCGGCGATCCGCTGGGCGCTCGCCGACACGGCGACCCACGAGCCATCGGCCGTACGGTAGGTGTTGCGGGGCGCATTGTTGGTCGACCGGTTCCCGTGGCGCGTCTGGACCACTCCGAGCTGCTGGTACACGGTCGGCGCCGGACCGACCGCCGCCATCATCGGCTCCAAGATGTTGATGTCGATCACCTGGCCGGAGCCGCCCCCCACCTCGCGGTGGCGAAGGGCCATCAGCACGGCGCTGGAGGCAGCGATGCCGCAGATGGTGTCGGCCAGTCCGAACGACGGCAGCGTCGGGGGACCGTCGGGCTCGCCGGTCATGTGGGCGAAGCCGCTCATCGCCTCGGCGAGCGTGCCGAACCCGGGCCGACCGGCATATGGCCCGGTCTGACCGAACCCGGTCAGGCGGGCGATGACGAGCCCCTCGTTGTCCTGGTGCAGCACGTCAGGACCGACGCCCCAGCGCTCGAGCGTCCCGGGGCGGAAGTTCTCCACAACCACGTCGGCCGTCGCGGCCAGGCGCCGAAAGATGGCGGCGCCCTCGGGCGCCTTCAGAGAGAGCCCGAGGGTGCGCTTGTTCCGGCTGATCTCCTTCCACCACAGCGGGACGCCGTGCTTCTTCGGGCCGTGCCCCCGCATGCCATCGCCTGCCGACGGGTGCTCGATCTTTATCACCTCGGCGCCAAAGTCCCCGAGGATCTGGCAACAGATCGGGCCCGCGAGGATCGTCGAGACATCCAGCACCCGCAGACCCACGAGCGGCGGCTGCGGCGGGTCGTCGGTGCTCGGCACGTCCGTCATCTCCTGGTCTGCGCCTCGTCGTCCCGCCCGCCGGCGCGCTCGCCGCCACCGACGGGCGACCACGGAGCCCGCAAGCGTCGGTCGTCGAATCATGTTCCGACTATCGAAACAGCTTTCCGACTATTCTAGGCAGCGGTGACGACGCCGCAACGGGCCGTGCAAGGAGGCGGCGACATCCCTCGGCGCCTGCCCGCGCCCCGGAGCTACCTGTACGTGCCGGCCACGCGACCCGAGCTCATCGACAAGGCCCTTGCAAGCAGGGCCGACGCGGTGGTGCTGGACCTGGAGGACGCCGTACCGCCCGACCACAAGGCCGCCGCACGCGCCAACGCCGCCGCGGTGCTGGCGAGCGCACCCCCGAAGCCCATCTACGTGCGGGTCAACGGCCTGGCCAGCGGGCTCGCGATGGACGACCTCGCTGCCGTGGCCACCGACCACCTCGCCGGCGTGCGCATCCCCAAGGTAGAGGGGCCCGACGAGGTGGAGGCGGTCCGGGCCGCGCTGGATGCGGCAGGATGCGCCGCCGTGGTGGTGCCCCTCATCGAGTCGGCGCTCGGCGTGGAGCGGGCGTTCGCCATCGCCTCGGCCCATCCCTCGGTGGCTACCCTCGCCATGGGAGAGGCCGACCTCCGGGCCGACCTCCGGGCCGCGGCCGACCAAGGTCTCGACTACGCCAGATCCCGGTGCGTGCTTGCAGCGCGGGCCGCCCGCCGATCGCCAGCGGTCCAGAGCGTGCACATCCGCCTGGACGACGAGACCGGCCTTCGCCTGTCGACCGTGCGGGGGCGTGCGCTCGGCTTCGGCGGCCGCTCTGCCATCCATCCGGCGCAGGTCGCAGTCATCAACGACGTCTTCTCCCCCTCCGAGGAGGAGCGAGCCCGGGCCGCCGCGATCGTGGCCGCCTACCAGGAGGCGCAGACGCAGGGCCTTGCCGTCGCCGTCTCCCCCGACGGCGAGTTCGTCGACGCTCCCGTGGCCCGCGATGCCGCCGAGGTGCTGGCCCGCTACGAGCTGCCGCGCGACTGATCCCCGTGCGCCGGCGTCAGGTGCCGGTGGCGACACGCCCCAGGCGGGCGGAGATGCGAGCGGCGACCACCAGCAGACGCTCCACGCAATGATCCACCTCGGCAGCCAGCCGCTCCGCCGGGCCGCACACGCTGATCACCGCCAACGGCCGATCGCGGTGGTCCAGCAGAGGAGCGGCGACGGAGCCGGCGCCTGGCTGCCGCTCGCCCTCGGAGCGGGCGAAGCCGCGGCGGCGGATCTCCTCGAGCTCCGTTCGGAGCGATGGCACGTCCACCCTGGTGGCAGGCGTGACCTTGGCAAGGGGCTCGTGGAGATAGCGCTCGATCTCGGCTTCGGGCAGGAAGGCCAGGAACGCCTTGGAGGAAGCGCCGGCATGCAGCGGGTAGGGCACGCCGATCTGCACGGCCATCAGCACCTCGCGATCAGGCGTCACCTGGTCGACGTACACCCGGGTCCACCCGGTGCGCACGGACAAGGTGGCCGTCTCGTCCGTCGCTTGGGATAGGGAGGCCAGCTCGGGTCCGGCGAGGCGCACGACGTCGAGCTTGTCGAGGTAGGCGAGGCCGAGGCACACCATGGCAGGCCCGAGTGAGTACTTACGGGTTCCCTCGTCGACCGTGATCAGACCCTTATTGCGCAATGACGCCAGTATCCGGTGCACGGCCGGCTTGGAGAGGGCGAGGGCGTTGGCGATCTCTGTCACCCCGAGCAGGGGGCCGCGCGCCGCACCGAACAGCAGCAGCACGTCGGCGGCGCGCTCGACGGTCAACGCGGTGCTCCCGGACGCTCGCTGGCCCGACTCGGACGCCACGTGGCAACCCCTCCTGCACACCCGGGCGCCCCGTCCGCCGTGGCCAGCCGGGCCGTGCAGGTCGGAACGTTAGCCCCAGCTCCCCCCTCCCGCCCGCCTCCCGGTCCCGCTCACGCCGCAAGCACGTCCCGCAAGCGGGCAAGCTGCTCACGGCGTCGTCCGGTCAGGAGGGGCACCACCACCCGGTCGACCGGTAGCGCCCGAAGGCGCTCCGCCACCTCTCCCGGGTCGTCGCTGGCGATGCAGAACATGTCCACGACCCGCCTCGGCAGCTCCCCGATGCGCGCCGGATCGTCCAGCCAGGACGCATAGGACTCGTTCCTCCGGGCCGCTCGCACCATGGCCGCCACCGCGTCGAGGTCGTCCTGGACGCCGGCGGCGATCACGTCGCGGGGCACGGCCTGGTGCACCGCCCCGGCCGTGGCGGCTGCGAAGCCGGCAACCTCCCGGTAGGCCTCCTCGAGGGTGTCGCCCAGACCGACGGGCAACAGCAGGGTGACGGTGCATCGGGTGGCCCGTCCGGCGCCCTCGCTCGCCAGCCGGACCTGCTCCGATGCCCACTGCAGCAGCCGGCCGTCACCGCCGATCTTCAGGTAGGCGGTGTCCGCAAGCCGGCCGGCGACCGCCAGCGCCCGGGGACCGGTAGCCGCCATGGCCAGCGCCACCGGACGGGGCGGGCCACCCCAGGGACCGGAGAGGTAGTCCCGGCATGCACGCAGGGCCGCCTCCATCTGGTCGATCGTGGCCGGCCGCTGGCCTGCCGTCTGCACGGCCGTCTCCCCCGAGCCGAGTCCGAGGGTCAGGCGACCTGGCACCAGCTCGTCCAACGACGCCGCAGCCCCGGCGAGCACCGACGGGTGGCGAAGCACCGGGTTGGTGACCCCGATGCCGATCGGGATGCTGGCGGTGGCGAGTGCGACCGCCGTCGTCGACACCATGCAGTCCCGGAACAGGTCCTGGGAGTCGGCGATCCACAATCCCCCGAAGCCGCCGCCCTCCACCGACCGGGCGAACGCCACGGTCTCCTCGACCGGGTGGTCCGGGTGGATCCCGATATTGAGCTGGCCGGGGTCCATGCTTCGCCGTCCTTTCGCGTGTGGGTCCCCAGCCCGGCGGGCCGGGGCGGCGGCCCTGGAGCCGTCGAGATCAGTCACCTGCCGGAGGGCGCCATCGCCCGGCGCCCGGCTCAACGCCCGGCGGCCGCGGCTGCCTCAGTCGCCCGAGACGCGCTCAGGAGCCTGCGGCGGCGGGCGAGGATCGAGAGCGCCACGGCGAAGATCAGGGCTCCCCCGTAGAACAGCTGCTGCACGAACGTCCCCGCCCCGACCAGCTCCAGGCCGGTGATGCCGCTGACCAGGAAGTACACCGACGCCGTGGTGCCCCACGGGTTGAACCGCCCCGGCGTGATGGTCGTCGCGCCGAGGAACACCGCGGCGAATGCCGGAAGCAGCATCGAGATGTTCGCCGTCGGATCGGCCGCGCCGCTCGTGCCTGCCGACACCACCCCGGCGAGTCCGGCGAACAGCCCGGACACCACGAGCGCCCAGAAGCGGACGTGATTGACCCGGACGCCGGACAGCTTCGCGACATCGCGGTTGCGGCCCACGAACAGCAGGCGTTGCCCGAGGAAGGTGAACCGGTACAGCACCCACAGGATCACCGTGAAGGCGAGGCCGTAGTAGAACTCGAGCGGGATCGAGAACAGCTTGTCGATGATGATGGGGGTGACCAGCGAGTTCGAGATGCCGCCGATCACGTTGGAGCCGCTGATCCAGAGGGCCATCCCGCCGAAGAACGTCCCCGTGCCGAGCGTGGCCACGAACGAGTCGATGCCCACGTAGATGATGAGCACGGCATTCAGCACGCCGATCGCCGCTGCCACTGCCAGCGACACGAGGATCGCCACGCCGATGTTCACGTGGCCCTCGCTGTTCAGCACACCGATGACGAGCGAGCTGAAGACGAGGTTGTAGGCGACGGACAGGTCGTACTCCCCCACCGTGAGCGGGATCATCAACCCCAAGGCCAGGAACAGCAAGGTCGACTGCGAGCCCAGGATCGTCGAGGCGTTCGACAGGGTGGGATACGTTCCAGGCTTCAGCAGGCTGAAGACCAGGATCACGAGGATCCACACCACGAAGAGCGCGCTCTTCTCGAGGAACTGCAGGCCCGTCGCTCGCGTGAGCCGTCCCGGTTGGGGCACCCCGATCCGCCGGCGCTTGGCCGCACTGGCCCCGCCGTCGCCTCCGACGAGCTCATCGGTCTTGATCACAGCTCCATCCTTGTGGCGTTCGCTCGCGCATAACAGGCGTTCAAGATGTTCTGCTTTGACAGCTCACTCCGCTCGAGCTCGGTCACGACCGAGCCCGCGACAAAGATGACGACCCGGTCGCAGAGCTCCACCAGCTCCTCGTAGTCCGAGCTCGCCACCAGCACACCGGCGCCACCGGACGCAGCCTCGCGGATGAAGCCCCAGATACCGAGGCGCGCACCCACGTCCACCCCTTGTGTCGGCTCCTCCAGCAACATCAGCTTGGGCTGCATCTGCGACCACTTGGAGAAGATCGCCTTCTGCTGATTGCCCCCGGAGAGGGTGCTCAGCTCGCGGGCTCCGTCCGGTGGCCGCACGTCGAACTTCACCAACTGGTCGTGCACCCACGACCACCCGTCCTTCCAGCGGACCACGCCACGTCTCGTGAACCTCGATCGAATCGGGAAGAAGACGTTCTCGTTGACCGTCAACGCCCCCACGCCGCCCTCGCGGATCCGGTCCCTCGGCACCAGCACCACGCCGAGCTCGATGGCGCCGGTCGGCGAGTGACCGCGCGACGTGACAGGATTCCCGCAGATCTCGAGCGCGCCGGAGGCAACCGGCAGCAGGCCATAGATGATCCTCGGCACGACCTCGTAGCCCGAACCCACCAGGCCGGCCAGCCCCACGATCTCTCCGGTGCGCACCTGCAGGGTGGCGTCGGTCATCGCGCCGCTCGACACGTGTCGCAGCTCGACCACCCGCTCTGCCGAGCCCAGGGTCGCCGCCCGCGCCGAGCGCGCCTTCTCCGCCATCGCCTCCACCCGGCCGGGCGCCAAGCCGACCATCATCTCCACCACCTCCCTCCGGGAGCTCTCGCTGCTGGCGATCGTGTCGATGGCCTTCCCGTCACGGAAGATGGTGATGGTGTCGGCGACCTCCAGCACCTCGTCGATGTCGTGGGACACCAGCAAGACGCTGTTGTGGTCCGCCACGATGTCCCTGATGAGCCCGTACAGCATGCCCCGCTGATCCTCAGGCAGGTAGACGGTGGGCTCGTCGAGGACGAGCAGGCTCTTTGCCGCCCCCGAACGTCCGATCTCGTCGACCGCCCGTACGATGGCGACCATGGCCCGCTGCAGCGGGGTCAGCTCCCCCACCGGCTGGTCGAGGTCGTGCAAGGGGATCCGGTACTGATCGAGGCAGGCACGCAAGTGTCGCCGGTAGGCCCTCCGTGGGACGAAGCGCTCCCGCACCGAGCCGGCCCTCGCCCTGGCGATGTCTCGAGCGAAGAAGTTCTCCATGACCGACAGGTCGCCCACCAGCCCGAGATCCTGGTGGACGAACGCGATGTAGGTCGTCCGGAGCGACTCCAACCGGATGGGCAACGCCACCGGCTCTCCATCGACGCTGATCGTTCCAGCGTCGGGCTTGTGGTAGCCGGCGAGCACCTTGATGAACGTCGACTTGCCCGAGCCGTTCTCCCCGACCAGCCCTCGCACCTCGCCGAGCCGGATGTCCACGCTGACCCGGTCGAGCGCACGCACCCCGCCGAAGACCTTGACCAGGGACGTCGCCTCGACGAGCACCGCACCGTCATCTGGGCCTGTGCCCCGCATCGTCCCTCCTACTCGTGCCACGCTCACCCCCGTCCGAGGAGCCTGGGCCTGCGCCGGGCGCGACCCGCTTGCCACCAATTCTGCAACGTACGGCTCATGGCCGCCCCGAGGACCGAAGGTCGACCCGGGGCGGCCATGGCACCTGCTCCCGCCGACGCGTGCGTCAGACGCCGCCGGTCACTTCGCGTAGCCCCAGAGCTTCTCGAACCCCGTGATGTAGCTCGCCGGGCCGTACCCCTTTCCGAGGGCCGGCGGGGTGCCGGTCAGGCGGACGTTGGAGCCGTCGAAGATCCGGATGGCCGTGGTGTCGTTCGGCGCTGCCGGCAAGCCCTCCATGAGGCGCATCGACTGGTCGATCGCCTGCCAGCCGATGAGGGCGGTGTTCTCCCCGGCATCCATCTTTACGATCCCCTGATCGGAGCTCGGGTCCTCGATGTACTTCAGCACGAACGGCGTGCCGTTGAAGGACGCGACGGACACCTTCGAGGCAGCGCCCTTGGCCTCGATACCCGGGACGATGTACTCCGACATGCTGTCGTAGACCGGCAGGACCCAGTTGATGTTCGGGTTGCTCGTGAGCGCCGACTCGACGGCCGGCTGGATGCCGCTCGCCCAGTTGGTGATCGGCTCGTTCACCGCGGTCACGGTGCACCCCGAGCCACACTCGGACTTGAAGGTCGACACCATGCTGTCGTACATGGTCACGCTGTTCGGGTAGGCGTTGTCGGTGATGATCAGCACGTGGGCATGCCCGCTGGTCTTGGCGATCGCGTAGTCGGCCATCAGGTGGGCAGCCTGGGCAAAGGCCCCGAAGCTGTTCCCCGAGAGGATGGAGGGGGTCTTCACCCCCTTCTGGTACTCGTGGGACTCCTCCACCACGATGTGGTGGGCCTCGGCCTCCTTGATCTGCGGTGCGATCACCGCCGGGTCGATGCCGCCGAGAACGATCGCCCCGACGTGCTGGGAGATCGCCTGGTCCATGCCCTGCACCCACTCCGAGGTTGTCCCTTGGTTGGCGAAGGTGATGAGCTTCAAGTGGGCGGCGTTCGCCGCCTGCTGCATTGCCTGGGTGATCGGCGTGTAGAACGGATCTGCCGTGTCCGACGGCATGTTGAACACCGTCTTGCCCGCCAGCTTCTTCGCGTTGAACGCGGGACCGGGGACGATGAAGCTCAGCGGCTTCGTCGCGGCGGCCAGCTGGCTCTTCACCAGGGCCAGGTTCGCGCCGTGGCCCGTCGCGTGTGCCGCCTTCGGGCCGACCGTGCTGGAAGCGCCGGCGAACGTGCCGCTCGCTGCCAACAGTCCGGCCACCGCCAAGCTCCCCATGCCGAGCAGCGACGACCCCTTCAGGCGACCCTTGGCTGCTCTCCTGCAGTGCGACTGCATGCTGCTTCTCCTTTGCACATTGCCATTCGTACCCATTGCTTCGTGCTACACCGCTGAGCTTGCTGCAGTACGTTCCACCTCCCCTACGGCCCTACTCCTGAAGGGCCGTTCGTCCAGCGATCTGCACCGGCGGTCGCGCGGGCGACGAAGGTGCGACGAGTACCGACGTCGTCGCACACGCAGTCATGACGCCCCAGAACCGGCGTGCTCGTGCACGAGGACCCCTCGGATGTTCTTCCCGGCGTGCATGTCGGCATAGGCGTCGTTGAGCTCACCGAGCCGGTACCGCCGGGTAACCAGCTCGTCGAGCTTCAGCAGACCCTGCTCGTACAGGCTGATGAGGTGCGGGATGTCACGGGTGGGGTTGCAGTTGCCGAACATCACCCCTTGCAGCGACTTTGCATAGTTGGTGAGATCCTGCGGGCTGATTGCCACCCCGGGCGTGTTCTGGCCGACCGAGGTGACGACGCAGGTGCCGGCCTTGCCCACCGTGCCGAATGCCTCGCCGATCACGTCACCGTCGACCCTTCCCACGGTGACGATGCACGCGTCCACACCCTGCCCATTGGTGAGCCGATCCACGAGCGGCCTGGCGTCGGCGATGGAGTGGTAGGTCTCCGTCGCTCCGAGCTCACGAGCGAGGGCGTGCTTCCACTCGTTCGGGTCCACGGCGATGACGTGCGCGGCGCCTGCCGCCGCAGCACCTTGGAGCACGTTGGCCCCGACCCCCCCGATGCCGACCACCATCACCACCTGGCCCGGGCGGACTCGAGCGGCGTTGACCGCCGACCCCCAGCCGGTCGCCACCCCGCAGGAGACCAGGCACGCCAGCTCGAACGGGATCGTCTCGGGAACCTTGATGCACTGCTCCTCTCGGATGACGACGTGATCGGCGAAGGTGCCGAGCCGGCACAGCGCGCCAATGCCGGTGCCGTCGGAGAGGTGGAACCGGGCCGTCTGGTCGAGCATCAGCCCCTGGTCCATGCCGGCGCCCCGATCGCAGAGGTACTGCATGCCGCGGCTGCAGTAGTCGCAAAGGCCACAGCCCGGGATGAACGCCGTGCAGACGTGGTCGCCTGCGGCCACCCGGTGCACCCCGGGCCCGGTGCGAACGACCACCCCGGCCCCCTCGTGCCCGCCGATCATCGGCAAGGCGAAGGCGAGATCGCCGGTCAGGACGTGGTCGTCGGAGTGGCACAGCCCTGAGGCCTCGACACGGACGAGGACCTCGCCTTCCCTCGGCTCGTCGAGCTCCAGCTCCTCGATCGACCACTTGGTACCGACGGCGAAGCAGACCGCTCCTCGCACTCTCATCGTGTTCCTCCCATGGCGGATTGGTGCGGCTCCGGTGGCGAATCGCCGTGCAGCCCGGCCGTGACACCGCCGTCCACGGTGAAGGCCGAGCCCGTCACCCACGACGCGTCGTCCGAGCACAGGTACGCGCACGCAGAAGCGACGTCCTCGGGCGTCCCGAGCCGTCCGAGGGGGTGGAGCCCGACGGCCTGCCGTCGGGCGGCGGCCGGATCGGGCTGGGCGTCGAAGTACCCACGGATCATCCCGGTCTCCACGTAGCCGGGGATGACACAGTTGACCCTGATGCCCTCGGCGGCCCCATCGACCGCCATGCACTTGGTGAGCATCAAGACGCCGGCCTTGGTTGCGCAGTAGCCGGCGTCGTTGGGGATGGCCCAGACCGAGCCGACCGAGGCGATGTTCACCACCGACGCCCTCCCCAGTCGAGAGAACCCGGGCCACAGGGCTCGCGAGACGAGGAAGACGCTCTTCAGGTTGACCGCGAATTGACGGTCCCAGTCCTCCTCGGAGATCTCGGTGATCGAACCGACCACGGTCACGCCGGCGTTGTTGACGAGCAGATCGGGGGTGCCGAGCTCGTCGGTAATGGCAGCCAGGGCCCGGTCGATCGCTGCCGCGTTCGTCACGTCGGCCACATAGGGGCGGACGGTGCCATAGCCGGCCGCCCCCTCGGCCGCGTCGCGGATGCCGGGCTCGCGCCGCCCGACCATGGCGACGTGGGCGCCCTCGGCCGCCATGCGGCATGCCGTGGCGAATCCGATGCCGGAGGCTGCGCCGGTGACCACGGCGACCCGGCCCGCGAGGCGACCCGTGTCGGTCACAGGGCCAGCCCCGGCTCGCCAGCCGTCCACCCGCCGTCGACCGGGATGGTCTGACCGGTGATGAACGCAGCGGCCTCGGACGCCAGGAACACGGCGACGCCGGCGACGTCCCGTGGCCGACCCAGGCGCCCGAGCGGTATGCGTCGCTCGGAGGCGGTTCGAACCTCGTCGATCTCCAGCATGGGGGCGGACATCGGCGTCCAGATGAACGTCGGGGCGATGGCATTCACCGTGATGCCGTGGTGGGCCCAGTCGATGGCAAGGCTCCGGGTGAGGGACATCACCGCCCCCTTCGAGGCCGTGTAGGCCCCTTGATGGGGCAGGGCGACCAGGGCAGCCTGCGAGGCGAAGTTGACGATGTGCCCGTGCTGCCGCTCGATCATCCCGTTCGTGACGGCCGCCTGGGCGCAGAAGAAGGTGCCCTTCAGGTTCACCCGCCAGAGCCGGTCGAGGTCGTCCTCGGTGACCTCCTCGGCGGGGCGGTTCTCACAGATGACCCCGGCGCAGTTGACGAGGACGCCGATCGGACCGACCTCCGCTGCAATGGAAGCGAAGGCAGCGGACACGGCGCCCCGATCGCCGATGTCCACCCCCCGCGCCCGGATGCCCAGGTCGCCGGGCAGGCCGTCCAGGTCGTCGCCGGGAAGGTCGATGCCGACCACCGTGGCGCCGGCCTCGGCGGCGGCCTCGGCCACGGCGCGTCCGATGCCACGTCCGGCGCCGGTGACAACGGCGACCTCGCCGGCAAGGGGCTCGGCCAGGGAAGGCGTGCTCATCGTGATCTCTCCTGGGGCTCGCTCGGGACTGCGCCACCAGGTGCCTCCAGGTGGCCGAAGGGAGGGAGGTCGGCGGCGGCAGCCTCGAGCTCGCGGTAGATCGAGCGGATGCTGCGGCGCTGGAACTCCTGGATCATCGAGGACGGGTACCCCTCGTAGGCGGGTGTCGTGACGTGGATCCGGTCCTCGAAGCGCAGCTGCTCGGCGGCGTCGTCGATCGCCATGCCGGCGCCCCTGGCGACGTCCACGAGCCCTACCAGCTCGTCAATCTGCTCGCGGAAGCGGACGGCGGTCTCCCGGTCGCCGAGATCGCCATGACCGGGCACGAGGATGTCGAAGTCGAGCGAGAGCACCACGTCGATGGAGGCCCGCCACGCCCGGAAGCTCGACTCCTGGAAGGACGGCAGCCCCATACCGGAGACGGCATCGCCCGTGAAGAGCACGCCGGCACCGGGAAGGTGCACGCCGATCGTGTTCGGCGTGTGCCCCGGCAGTGCCACCAGCTCGACCGCGGTGCCCCCGAGCCGCAGGCCCAGCCGGTCGCCGAACACGACCGTCGGCACCCGCTCGGGGTGCGACGCCATGAGCGACCGCCCGTCGGGGTCGAGGGTCGCCAGCAGCTCGTCGACGAAGGCCGCGGTGGGCATGTCCTCGACGAGGCGCCGGTACGTCGCCCGGTGGGCGACCACCGTCCCGGGGAAGAAGCCGTTGGTGAGGGTGTGGTCGATGTGGTGGTCCGTATGGACGATCCAGGCCACCTGCGGGTGGACCGACAGCATCCCGGCCAGCGCCACCGCGTCGGTGGGCTTATGGGGGACGTCGACGAGGAGGGTGCCGGCATCCGTCTCGACCACGCCGTTGTTCGAGCCCAGCTTGCCCAGGCTCGCCCAGACACCCTCGGCGACGGCCTTCAGCGGCTCGATCGTCACGGCGACCCCTCTCGCTCCGGGCGCGCTGGCTCGTTACCGGCCGGGGGAAGGAGGCCCTGGCCGAGGAAGCCGACCAGGTTCTGCACTCTCGACGGGGCAAACGCCTCGTAGAAGCGGACCCTGGCGCCGGTGGTCCGCCCGCTGTGCTCAACCCCGCGGGGGACGACGGCTACGTCCCCCTCGTCCAGCTGCAACGCCTGGCCGGCGATCAGCCACTCCATGGTTCCTTCGAGCACGATGACCGCCTTCTCGGCGTCGTCGTGCACGTGCGGCGGGGTGCCGCTCGGATGCTCCCAGCGGACGAGGTTGATCCCCACCTCCAGCCCGGCGACGGCCCGGCGGTAGTTGTTCGGGAGCACCTCGACCTCGGGGAGGTCGGCCCAGGGCACGGCGTACACGGCTACCGTCGCTCCCCGGCCGCCGCCGGACGGTCACCCGCCGTGGCGCGCACGATGTCGACCGCCTCGGTGGTGTCGACCACGTCGGCGTACTTCTGGGCCAGGTCGAACAGGTTCGCCTTGTGCACCGTCTCGCTCCGGTCGTACACGGCGTCGTGGGGGATGACGACGCGGAAGTTGTAGGCAAACGCATCGACTGCGCTCGCACGGACGCACCCGCTGGTCGTGCACCCGGTGATCACCAGCGTGTCGACCCCCAGGTCCACAAGGTGGCTGACGAGCGGGGTGCCGAAGAAGGCGCTGGGGTGCTTCTTCGGGAGCAGGATGTCACCCTCGACCGGGGCCACCTCCTCGACGAAGTGGTAGCCGGCCTCCGGGACATCCATAATCGCCGGCACCTTGCCGCCGAGCCGGCCGGCGTCGGTGCGCAGCTTCGGCGCAACGTGCGGGTAGAGGACTGGTAGCCCGGCCTCCCGGAACACCGCGAGCAGCCGCTCGATGCGTGCGACCGCTGCCCATCCGACGTCGCCGCACGACGTCGGGAACTCCTTCACGGCCTCAAAGAAGGGGGCCGGTCGGGTCCCCACGGTCCGGTACTGGACGTCGATGACGAGGAGTGCAGGTCGGCGGCCCACGCCAATGGGCTGACCAAAGCCGGCCGCCGCGTAACGGGCCTCGTCATCCTGCGTCACGACGCCCTGCCAGATCGCCGAGAGCCGCATCATGCACCTCCTCCTCGTCGGGCTTCGGCCGCACCGCCGGACAGGGCGGCGAGGGCGGCACGGCCGCTCCGGGAACGATGCAGGTAGCGTCCACCGCCCCCACCGGTCACCTGCCCGTCGCGAACCACCACCCGGCCGCCGAGGATGGTGTGCGTGATGGCGACCGCCACCTCGAGTCCCTCGTAGGGGGTGTACGCGGCCGCCGAGCGCATCCGGGGACCGCTGAAGGTGGTAGCGCGGCCGAAGTCGACGATCGCCAGGTCGGCGTCGGCTCCGACCGAGATTGCGCCCTTGCGGGGAGCCAGACCGAACAGCTGGGCCGGACGGGTCGCGACGACCTCGACGATCCGTTCCAGGGGGATGTTGCGGCGGACGTGCCCCTCGGACAGCAACAGGGGCAGCAACGTCTCGATCCCGGGGAATCCGGCCGATGCCGACCAGATGTCCTTCTCCTTGGCCGACTTGTGCCGGGGGACGTGGTCCGACCCCACCACGTCGACATTGCCGTCGGCAACCGCCTGCCACAGCGCCTCACGGTCCGCCGCCGTCCGGAGCGGGGGGTTCACCTTGCCGTAGGTGCCGATGCCAGCCTCCTGGTCGAGAAGGAGGTAGTGGGGGCAGGTCTCGATGAAGATGCCGTCGTGCGTCGCCCGGCGAGCCCTCAGCGCATCGAGGGCGAGCTTGGAGCTGCAGTGGACGGCGTACATGGACGCATCGAGGACTTCCGCGAACATGCCGGCGCGTGCCTCCGCCTCCGCCTCGACGATCGGCGGACGAGCGTTGTTCCAGGCAACAAGGTCCGGCCCGCCTGCCGCCCGGGCGGCCTCGCGCAGGTGCCAGACGAGCTCGATGTTCTCGGCATGAGGGTTGACCATCGCTCCGATGCCCACGCTCCTCTCCAGCAACTGCCAGAGGAAGCCGTCGTCGTTGCTCGGAAGGTTGAGGTACTTTCCCTCTTCACCCTTGAAATTCATGAAGAACTTGAACGACGACACGCCGAGGTCCCTGACGTAGGCCGGAAGCTCGTCGAGCTGGTGCTGGGTGCCGATGCAGAAGTGGAATCCGAAGTCGCAAGCCGAGTGCTCCTCCATCACCCGCACGGCATCGGGAAAGAGGTCCTCGTAGGGCTGGGCCGACATCAGGTAGGCCAGTACGGTCGTGACGCCCCCGGCGATCGCCGAGGCGGTCTCGCCGGTCACCTCCTCGTGGGTCTTGGCCATGGTGATGTCGGAGCCCATATGGATGTGGGCGTCGATGGCTCCCGGGAGCACCGTCAGGCCTGCGACGTCGAGCGTGTCGGTCGCCTGCACGGGCGTCCCCGGCGAGACGATCCCGACGATGCGCCCGGCGCGCACCCACAGGTCGGCCTCTACCGTCCCTTGTCCCGGGAGGACCGCCCGACCGTTCACCACCGCCAGGTCGACCGCGTGGCCTGCACGCATCACCTAGTGCTCCTTCGATCGGTACTTGGCTTCGAGCGCGTCGAACAGTGGCTTTTGCACAAGGGCTTGGCGCTCCTCCCAGGTGATCAGCCGGTCGCTGACGCCGACGGTGCTGCCCTCGTCCCGGAGATGCCGGAGGACGGCGCGGGCCCCGAGGACTGCAGCTCGCATGGCCGAATTGGCATAGACAATGAGAGTGAATCCCATGGCGGCGAGCTCTTGCTGACCCAGCAGGGGCGTGCGGCCCCCCTCGACCATGTTGACCACGTGGATGCCCGGCACCGACTCAGGGATGCGGGCAAGCTCGAGCCGGGAGGTGGGAGCCTCGACGAACAAGATGTCGGCACCCGCCTCGTGGAACAGCTGGGCGCGCTCGAGCGCCTGGTCGATCCCGTCGACTGCGGCTGCGTCGGTCCGGGCGATGATCAGGGTGTCGAGCTGGCGCGCATCGACGGCCGCACGGATCTTCTGCGCCATCTCCTCTGCATCGATGACCTCCTTCCCATCGAAGTGCCCGCAGCGCTTCGGCGCCACCTGGTCCTCGATCTGGATGGCGGCCGCGCCGGCCCGCTCGAGCAGCCGGACCGTGCGCTGGACGTTCAGGGCGTTCCCGTAGCCGGTATCGGCATCGACGACCAGTGGGATGTCGACGCTCTCGGCGACGGCGGCAACGTGGTCGACCACCTCGTTCAGGCCGACCAGCCCGATGTCGGGGTAGCCGAACCGGGCGTTGGCCAGCCCGGCGCCGGTGATGTAGATCGCGGCAAACCCGAGCTCTTCGATGACACGCGCCGTGATCGCGTCGGTGGCCCCGGGGACGATGAGCGCTCGTCGGTCCGCCTTGGCGGCCGTGACCACCTCGCGAAGGCTCGTCATGGCGCGCCCGAGTCGCCGGAGCCCTCGAGGAACGGCTCGAGGGTGCGCTTGGCGTTCTCGTAGGACTTGCCCAGGTGGTGCTCCATCAGGCTCGCTGCCCGTTCGTCGTCCCCACCGTAGATGGCGTCGAAGACGGCCTGGTGCTCGTCGAGCGCGCACTTGCCACGCTCGGCGCTGCTCGCGCTGCGCGACCGAGCCAGCCCCATCTGCGCGAGGAGGTGCTGGCCTTGCTTGGCAAGCACGTCGTTGTGTGTCATGGCAAGGATCTGCAGGTGGAAGTCGTTCTCGTAGAGAAAGACCCCCTCGGTCGCCATTCGCTCCCGGGTGAGGGCGAGGAGCTTGCCCAGCACCTCGATCTCCGTCTCCGTACGTCGGAGCGCCGCGAGCCGGCTGGCATGGGCTTCGAGCACCCGGCGGACCTCGTAGAGGTTGGCCAGCTCTCCGGCAGTGAAGGTCTTGACGAAGGTCCCCTTGTGGCTCCGGATCGTGACGAGCCCTTCGGCTGCAAGCCGCTGCAGCGACTCGCGAATCGGCCCACGACTCATGCCGAGCTGAGTGGCCAGCTCGACCTCGTTCATCCGCTCGCCAGGCGCCAGGCTGCCGCTGAGGATGAGATCGCGCAGCACCTCCGTGCTCTGGAGCCGAGCCGTGACGCGCCCCCTGGCAATCGCCGACTTGTCCGGTAGCCCGTCCATGCCGGGACTATAAGGACGCACTTGCCGACAGTCAACTGTTGACGTTCTTGTGGTGAGCATCAGCACGCCCGCCTTCGAGGCGCAGTACGCCGCGTCGGCACGCAGGGCAGTGGTGGCGGCGATCGACGACGCGTTCACGATGGACCCGCGGGTCGCAGCCAGGTGGTCCCAAGCGCTGCGCGAGCAGAGGAACACGCTCTTCAAGTTGGTGGCCACCTCACGGTCCCAGTCCCCCTCCGCCAGGTTCCGCACCTCACCGACGATGGTCACACCGGCGTTGTTGACCAAGGTGTCGAGCCGCCCCCACGCCTCCACGACGCTGACCACGGCAGCGTCCACCGATGCGGCCGCGCACACGTCGATCTCCACCGCCATTGCCCGCTCCCCTAGCGCCACCGCGACCTGCCGGGCACCGTCGAGGTTGCGATCGGCGACGGCAACGAGCGCGCCCTCCTCGACGAACCGCTCGACGGCCCGCCGGCCGATCCCCGACGCTCCGCCCGTGACCAGCGCGACCTTTCCCTCCAAACGGTGCATCGACCGGCTCCCTTCTCCCTTCGTGGCGCAGCGCCAGGCGCGGGCACGCCGACGCCCCTCGGTCAGCCGTGACGGCGGAAGAAACGGGTCACGACCTCGGCGTGCTCCGCGGTGCTGTCGAAGGGGGTGGAGTGCCCGCCCCCCTTGATGACCCAGGTCTCCCCACGGCGGAGGTGGTCGGCGATCCACTGCTGACCGGCGCCGTCGGGCCCTTGGTCCCAGGGCGTCATGACGTCCTGGTCGCCGCCGAGGACGAGGGCTGGGCAGGCGATCCGGCACACCCAATCGCGCAGGTCCATCTCCTGCATTGCCCGGCATGCCGCCAGGAACGGGGTGGGCGAGTTGGTCGCTCGGAGGATCTCCTGCACGGCGTCCACGGCACCCGCGCCTTCCGGACTGTCAAGGTAGGTGGCCGACAGGGCCGTCCAGGAGATCAGCTCCGCCAGGGTTCGACTCGCCACCGCGTCCGGGTCGAGCCGGACCAGATCGATCCAGTTCTGGAAGGTAAGCCGCCCTCTCCGGCCCAGCTTGGCCGCCGCGCAGTTGACGACGACCGATTGCACCCGAGACTGATGCTTGCCCGCCACGACCACCGCCACCATGCCGCCCATGGACGTCCCATGGACGTGTGCCCGCTCGATCCCGAGGGCATCGAGGACCCGCACCGCGTCGTCCGCCCAGGCCTCGATGCCGTAGTCGAACGCCTCCGGCCGGTCCGAGCCGCCGTACCCGCGCTGGTCGTAGTCGATGACTTGGAACTGCTCGGCCAAGATGGGGCTCACGGGCGTGAAGTTGTGGTGCCCGAACCCGGCACCGTGGATCTGGAGCACCGGTGCGCCTGCTCCCGCCTGCTCGATCCACAACGAGGCGTCACCGATATCGATCGTGGCCATCGCCGCCCCCCTCTCCGGTCGGGGTCCGAGCTGTCGTCTGCTGTCGACCGGACGCCCCCAACTCGCGTCACCGCCCTCCCGGGGGAGCGTACGAGAATGATTGTCAACAGTCAACTGTTGGCGCTCATCGGCCGCGGTCCGCGTGCCCAAGCGAGGCGGCAAGGCAGGTGATTCGTGCCTGGCGAGCTACGCGCCGGGCGAGCTACGCCCCGGGCTCGCCCTCGCGGGGGCTCGGCCAGGCCAGCGGTGCCGTGCGCAACGCCGACCAGCGCGCAACCGCCCGCTCCGCCTGCCGGTGCAGGGTCCGGTCGGGCCGGACGCGGACCACCTCGAGCGAACGAGCGAGCAGCTGGCGCATCTCCGTGCGCCCGTGGAGCTGTCCGGTCGCCTCGAGCTGGACGAGGAGGTTGCCGACCGCCGAGGCCTCGACGGGACCGGCCACGATCTCCCGGCCACAGGTCGCCGCGAGCAGCGAGAGCAGCACGCCATTCGCGGCGCCGCCACCGACGACGTGCACCGTGCGGACCGGACGCCCGGCGCAGCGTGCGGCCTCCTCGAGGGCATCGGCGATGGCGAGCGCCATGCTGTCGAGCACGCATCGGACGATGGCGGTTTCGCTGCCGGGGACCGGCTCTCCCGTCGCCGCGCACGCCTGCTGGACCTTGCGCGGCATGTCGTCGGGGGTCACGAAGATCGGATCCGCGACGTCGACGAGCGACCGGAACGGCGGCAGGTGCGCCGCCTGCTCCACGAGGTCGGTCAGCCGGAGCGACCGCGGGCTCCACGCCCGCTCGCACTCCTGGAGCATCCAGTGACCCATCACGTTCTTCAGGAAGCGGATCGTCCCGCCGTAGCCGACCTCGTTCGAGAAATTGGCTCGTCGGCTCGCCTCGCTGATGACCGGCGCCTCCAGCTCCAGACCCACGAGCGACCAGGTCCCGCTGACGACGAATGCCGCGTCGTCTCCTGCCGAGGGCACCCCGAGCACGGCCGATGCCGTGTCATGCGAGGCAACCGCCACGACCTCCGCCGGGATCTCGAGGCCCACGCTGCCCGCCGTGGCCGGGAGGACCGGCCCATAGGGCTCGCCTGGATGGATCGGCGCGGCGAACAGCTCCCGTCGCAGCTGGAGCAGCGGGAAGAGCCACTCCACGAACCTGCCGCTCCGGACGTCGACCAGCTGGGTGGTCGAGGCATTCGTCTGCTCGAGGCGAGCGACACCGGTGAGGAAGTAGGCGAGCAGGTCGGGGATGAGCAGCAGGTGCGAAGCCTGCGCGTACATGCCCCCTTCCCGCTCGGCGAGGAGCTGGCAGATGGTGTTGATGGGCAGCGCCTGGATGCCCGTCGCCTCGTACAGTCGGTCGATCCCCACCAACCGCTCGAGCTCGTCGAGACGACCCGCCGTGCGTCGGTCCCGGTAGTGGAACGGCTCGGCAAGAAGTCGCCCCGAGCCGCCGACGAGCCCGTAGTCGACCGCCCATCCGTCGATGCCGACCACGAGCCGCTCCGCAGCGCTTGCCCGCGCGAACCTTGCGAGCTGCTCGAGCAAGCCCTGGTAGATGCCGAGCAGGTTCCAGTGCAGGCCATCGGCAGCGCGCACCGGCCCGTTCGGCAGTCGCGCGACCTCCTCGGCCTCGAGCCGCCCGCCGACGACCCGCCCGGTGAACAGGCGCGCGCTGGAGGCGCCGAGGTCGATCGCCGCCAGTCCGGCCGCCCCCACCACGGGCCTGCTCAGACCGGCGTCACCCTGCTCATCGGAGGAACGCCGCAGCGACGCCGGCATCGACCGGCAGGAGCAAGCCGGTCGTACGACCAAGCTCCCCCGACGTAAGGACGAAGATCGCGGCCGCGACGTGCTCCGGGAGCACCTCGAGCTTGAGCAGCGTACGGGAGGCATAGAACTCTCCCAGCTTCTCCTCCGGCACGCCATAGACCGCAGCCCGCTCGGCACCCCAACCGCCGGCGAAGATCCCTGAGCCCCGCACCACCCCGTCCGGGTTGACGCCGTTCACGCGTATCCCGTCCTCGCCGAGCTCGGCCGCGAGCAGGCGCACCTGGTGCGCCTGGTCGGCCTTCGCCGCGCCGTAGGCGACGTTGTTCGGGCCGGCGAAGACGGCGTTCTTGCTCACCACATAGACGATGTCGCCCCCCATCTCCTGCCGGCGCATGGCCCTCGCCGCCTCGCGCGCCACGAGGAACGCGCCCTCCGCCATCACGGCGTGCTGGCGCCGCCAGTCCTCGACAGAGGTGTCGAGGAGGCTCTTCGAGATGGACAGCCCGGCATTGTTGACCACGAGGTCGATCCCGCCGAAGGCGAGGATCGCGGCGCGCACGGCCTCGCCGACCTCGTCCTCGACGGTCACGTCCAGCTTGCAGGCGGCCACCTGATCGGGACCTCCGATCTCGTTCGCCACCGCGTCGGCGCGCGCCCGGTCCAGGTCGGCGACGACGACGCAGGCACCCTCGTCGGCGAGGCGCCGGGCCGTGGCCGCGCCGATGCCGGAACCCCCACCGGTGACGAGGGCGATCCGGGTCGACAAGGGGCGCGGCGGCGGCATACGGCGCAGCTTCTGCTCCTCGAGCTCCCAGTACTCGATCCGGAATTTCTCCGACTCGGGGATCGGCTCGTAGCTCGAGAGCGCCTCGGCGCCGCGCATGACGTTGATCGCGTTGACGTAGAACTCCCCGGCGACCCGAGCCGTCTGCTTGTCCCGACCGAAGCTGAACATCCCGACGCCCGGCACGAGGACCACCGCGGGATCGGCGCCGCGCATCGCCGGCGCGCCAGGGCTGGCGTGACGCTCGTAGTAGGCGCGGTAGTCCGCCCGGTACGCCTCGTGGAGCTCGCCGAGGCGGGAGACCACCTCCTCGAGGGTGGCACGAGCGGGCAGGTCCATCACGAGCGGCCGCACCTTGGTCCTGAGGAAGTGGTCCGGACAGGACGTCCCCTTGGCCGCCAGCATCGGGTGGCGCTCCCGACCGAGGAAGTCCAGCACGACGTCGCTCTCCGTGAAGTGACCAACCTGCCGGCTGTCCGTGCTGGCGAGGCCACGGATCACCGGGAAAAGGGAGGCCGCTCGCGCCTTCCGCTCCTCGGCGGGAAGAGGCGACCAATCCGGGACCGGCGCGCCGAACGGCTCGGGCCGGCCGTGCGCGTCGATGAAGGCTTGGGCCTCGCTGATGATCTCGAGCGACCTCGCCTCGCACTCGGCGCTCGTGGCGCCCCAGGCGGTGACGCCGTGACCGCCAAGGACCACCCCGAACGCCTCCGGATGATCCGAGGCGACCCGGGCAAGGTCGAGGCCCAGCTGGAAGCCGGGGCGCCGCCAGGGCACCCAGACGACCCGCCCACCGAAGCACGCCCTCGTCAGCGCCTCCCCGTCGGCAGCCGTGGCGAGGCTGATGCCGGCGTCCGGATGGAGGTGGTCCACATGGGCATAGCGCACGAGACCGTGCATCGCCGTATCGATGGAAGGCGCTGCACCGCCCTTGCCGAACAGGCAGAAGTCGAACGCCCCGACCATCTCGTCCTCGCGCTCCGGTCCCGGGTACACCTCGGCGAGCGCGCGGAGCCGGTCGACACGCAGCGCGGCCAGGCCCGCCGCCTCCAGCGTGGCGAGGTCCCCTCCGGAGCCCTTCACGTAGAGCAGCTCCGTCGGCTGGCGGGTGACAGGATCCTCCACCAGCACCTTGCACGACGTGTTCCCCCCGGCGTAGTTCGTGTTCCTCCGGTCGGAACCGAGCCGGTGCGAACGCTCCAGCAGCTCGGCGATCGCCCGCCGCGAGGCGTCTCGGGTGTCCTTCGCCACCGTTACGCCCCCCAGCCGGCAGCCTGCCCGCCCGCACGCGCGGCGACGATGTGCTCGGCATAGCCGGAGCGCGCGTAGGCCGCGAGCGGATCCGGGTCCAGCCCCATCTCCTCGCGCACCTCGACGAGCAGCGGGCGGACGTCGGTGCTGAACGCGTCCACGAGCACCCCGTGCGCTCCGAGGACGTCGCCCTCTTCCTGCGCGGCACGCAACGCCGCACGATCGACGAGGAGCGCCTTCGCGGTCGCCTCCTGGACGTTCATGACCGACCGGATCTCGGCCGGGATCTTTGGCTCGATGTTATGGCACTGGTCCAGCATGAAGGCAACGTCGGCACCCGGATCGAGCGCACCCGCCGCGACGATCTCGTTGACGATGCGAAAGAGCTGGAACGGGTCCGACGCACCGACCATCAGGTCGTCGTCCGCGTAGAAGCGACTGTTGAAGTGGAACCCGCCGAGGCGCCCGACACGAAGCAAGCCGGCCACGATGAACTCGATGTTCGTGCCGGGGGCGTGGTGCCCGGTGTCGACGAGCACGAACGCCTTCTCCCCGAGGGCCAGGCAGTGGACGAGGGAGGTGCCCCAGTCGGGGACGTCCATCGTGTAGAACCCGGGCTCGAAGAGCTTGTACTCGAGCAGGAGGCGAATGCCGTCGCTCAGCGCCTCGTACGTCTCGCGCAGGGCCTCGGCGAGGCGATCTTGCCGGGCACGCATGTCGTCCTGGCCGGCATAGTTCGTCCCGTCGGCAAACCACAGGCTTATCGCCGGCGATCCCGTCACCGAGGCGATGTCGATGCACTCGCGCAGGTGATCGGTGGCCTTGCGCCTGACCTTACGGTCCGGGTGGCAGACGCTACCGAGCCGGTACTCCGGCTCCTGGAAGACGTTCGGGTTGATGGCACCGATCGCCAGCCCGAGATCCGCCGCGTGCTTGGCAAGGTGCCCGTAGTCCTCGACACGATCCCAAGGGATATGCAACGCGACCGTCGGTGTCACGCCCGTGAAGCGGTGGACCTGGGCTGCGTCCTCGATCTTCTCGTACGGGTTGCGCGCTACCCCCGGCTGGGGAAAGACCTTGAACCGAGTCCCGGAGCTGCCGAAGGCCCATGACGGCGTCTCGATCACCTGCTTGCGCAGCGTGGCCTTGACGTCCTTCCTATCGATCATCGCTTCGTGCCTTCCTCTTCGTACCGCGCGCAGGAGACCCGGCTGCACCCGCGACGTCAATCAAGGTGGAATATCTCTGGAAGCGGCAGCATCTGCCCATCTGCGTGCTCCCCTCCTTCGAAGAGCTCGGCCATCTCCGTCTGCCAGCGTTCGTTGACCGTTCGTGCTGCCATCTCCCGGCGGGCAGCCTCGAAATCCTCGCACTCGAGATAGCCCGTGAGCAGGCCGGACTCGTCGAGGAAGAGCGAGTAATTCCGCCACCCTGCCTCGCGCAGCGCCTCACGCATCTCCGGCCACACGTCACGATGACGGGCGCGGTACTCCTCGAGCCGGTCAGGCCTGACGCGGAGATGGAAACAGATCCGTTGCATTCGCCACGCTCTCTGGCTGACCGGCACGGGAGCCGGCCCGCTGGACGGGCCGGCTCCCGCAGCCGGCACATCAGAAGTTGAACTTGTTGATGTTCGCCTTGGTGAACACGAAGGGGGCGCCGAGAAGGATCTCGTGGCCCGGCAGCACCTTGTACCTCCCCAGCCGTCCGGCGACGAAGCTCTGTCCGGGGGCGTTGGTGATCGCATGCGACGCCAGCTCCACGGCAGCATAGGCAGCCAGGTAGCCGAGATCGGCAGGATTCCACAGGGCGAAGGCCTGTACCGTGCCATCCTGCACGTACTTCTTCATCTCATCCGGCGTCCCGAGCCCCGTCAGCTGGATCTTCCCGCGGTACTTCGCCGTGTCGAGCACGGCTGCGGCTGCGGCGATCCCCACGGTGGTCGGCGAGATGATGCCCTTGAGGTTCGGGTACTTGGAGAGCAGGCCCTGGGTGACCGTCGTCGAGGTCGCCGTGTCGTCGTTGCCGTACACCACCGACACGAGCTTCATCTTCGGATAGCTCTTCAGCTCCTGCTTCATGTAGGCGATCCAGGTGTTCTGGTTGGTGTCGCTCGCCGAGGCCGACACGATGGCGATCTGACCCTGGCCGTGGAGCTCCTTCGCGAGGATCTGGACCTCGATGTCACCGATACCCTGCGCCGTCGCCTGGTTCACGAACAGTGTCCGGCAGGTCGGAGCGTCCGAGTCGTAGGTCACCACGACGATGCCCGATGCCATCGCACGCTTGAGCGTCGGGCACAGCGCCGTCGGGTCGGTGGCCGAGATGACGAGCGCGTTCGCGCCCTTGCTGATGTCGGCCTGGATGACCGGTAGCTGTGATGCCGGGGTGTCGGTCGTGCCGCTCGTCTCGGCACCAGACTCGCCGAGCGCCTTGAGCGCTGAGAGCGCGCCCCCGGTCTTCACGCTGTCGGCGGTCGTGAAGTAGGAGTTGCCCAGGTTCTTGGGCACGACGAACACCTTCAGGCCCTTCTTGAGCGCATGTGGCCTTCCTACGCTGCGAGCCGCGGCAGAGGCGACTCCCGAGGCTCCCGCGCCCGCCAGAAGTGTTGCGGCAAGGACGCTCCCGATGAGCACCTTCTTCGTTCTCTGCAAGTACATGGGACGAGCCCCCCTCAATTGTCGAACCTTCTCTTCGATCTGCAAGCTGTGCCTCTCGTCTGGCCTGTGCCGACCTCCTTTTCCTCCTACGTTCTCGATGCCTTTGCACGAACGCTCATCCTGCCGAGCTTCTCGACAAGGGCTCCCCCCTGCAGGAGGATGGCCACGAGCAGGAGCCCGCCCGTCACGATCCCGGTCGCGTCCTGCGGAAAGCTCGTGAGCAGGATGGCGTTCTGCAGGCCGGCAAACACCAGCACGGCCAGGAAGACGCCGAGGAGGGAGCCCTTGCCACCGAAGATCGAGACACCGCCGAGGAGGACGATCGCGACCACCGACAGGATGAGCCCGGAGCCGTTGTCGTACTCCGCGGTGTTCAGACGGAACGTGTAAAGCACACCGGCGAAGGCGCTCACGATGCCGGACACCACGAAGAGCCCGGTCTTGACCCGCTTCACCCGGATGCCGGAGTAGAGGGCCGCCTCTGCGTTCAGGCCGACGGCGAAGATGGACCGCCCGAGCTTCGTCCCGTGCAGCACAAGGCCGAACACCGCTGCGAGGACGACGAAGAACACGGCCGAGTAGGAGATGTCGGTGTGGGGGAAGCCGGTCACGCCGATGGTCGTGTAGGTGGACGGGAAGTTGGACACGATGGTCGACCCGAGCACGATCTCGGCCACTCCCGCATAGAGGGTGAGCGTGCCGATGGTCACGGCGAGCGACGGCAGCCCGAGACGGGTCACCAGCAGGCCGTTGACGGCACCGAGCACCCCACCGAGCACGAGCACGGTGAGGATGATCCCGGGCATCGGCCAGTGGTGGAGCCAGAGATAGCCGAGCAGGCTGCTCGACAGAGCGAGGGTCGACGTGATCGAGAGGTCGATCTCCCCGGTGATGATGATGAGCGCCAGCGGCAGGCACATGATGGCGATCTCGCCGTTCGACAGGCCGAGGCTCAGCACGTTGTAGGAGCTCAGGTACTGGGACGAGACGCTCGTGCCGAGCACGAGCGTGGCGATGACGGCGAGCACGAGCCCGCTCTCCCATCGGACCGCGCCTCGAGGCCAGTCCCGGCGGGTGGCTCCGGCGGAGGCGGTCGCCGCGCTCGCGTCCGTCTCCGGCGTCGGCGTCGGCGTCGGCGTCGGCGTCGGCGTCGGGCCCGACGCTGCCCTCTCGGCCGCTTGCTGGCTCGCCGTCGGTGTGGGCTCAGGCTGCACGCTGTTGGTAGCTCCTCTTGCGAAGCGCGCTCGTCAGGCGAAGGGCGATGGCGCGATCAAGGGAGATCGCGACCAGCAGCAGAAGGCCGTAGATCGCCTGCTCCCAGAACGACGAGATGCCGAGCACGTAGAGCGCCTGGCTGATCGTGGCGATCAGCAGGGCCCCGACTGCCGCGCCAACGGCCGAGCCGCTACCGCCGAAGATGGCGACGCCGCCGACCACGCAGGCGGCGACCACCTGCAGCTCGTAGTTGGTCCCTGCCGTCGAGTCGATCGTGCCGTAGTAGGCAGCCCACATGACACCGGAGAGACCTGCGATGGCGCCGCTGAAGGCGAAGGCCCCGAACACGCGTCGCCCGATGGCGATCCCGGCGAGCCGGGCAGCGTCGGGATTCGAGCCGATGGCGTAGAGCTCACGCCCCGAGCGGAAGTTGCGAAGGAAGTAGGCGCCGGCGGCGATCACGACGACGGACCCGATCGTGATCACGGGAATTCCGGCGATGGTCGACGTGCCCAGGCTCAGGAACGAGTCGGGCAGCGAGTTCGCCACGACCTCCCTCCCCCCCACGATCACGGTGTCGACGCCGCGGATGATGTAGAGCGTTGCGATGGTCACGACCAGGCTCGGGACGCGTCCGAGGGCCGTGACGGCCCCGTTCACCATGCCGCAGACGAGGCCGATGGCGAGACCCAGGGCGAAGACGAGCGGGATGGGGGTGCCGGGATGGTCGGCAAGGTACGCCGACGACAGGTAGGCCGAGAGGCCCAGGATCGAGCCCACGGACAGGTCGACGTTTCGGCTCACGATGACCACGGTCTGTCCCAGCGCCAGGAACCCGAAGATGGTCGCGTTGAGCAAGGTGAACTTGATGTTCGAGCTGTTGAGAAAGCGCGGCTGGATCGCCGTCGTCGCGATCACGAACAGGGCGAGCACGGCGACGATCCCGTGCTCGCGAAACCGGTAGGCCAGGTCGACGAGGTGGCGTGCGGACCCGGGTGCGGCGCCGGCCTGGAGCGACGGCTCGGACTGCACGAGGGTGCTCACGAGCCACTCGCCGCGAGCTGGCCGGTCGCCGCCGCCATGACGGTCTCCTCGTCGGCCTCGGCGCTGGGGAGCGACTTGACGAGCCGCCCCTCCCGCATCACGAGGATGCGGTCGGCGATCCGTAGGACCTCCGGTAGCTCGGACGAGATCATCAGGACCGCGACGCCTTCGTCCGCCAGCTCGAGAAGGAGGCGGTGCACCTCGTTCTTCGTCGCGATGTCGATGCCTCGTGTCGGCTCGTCGACGATCAGCAACCGGGGCTTGCGGGCAAGCCACTTCGCCAGGACGACCTTCTGCTGGTTCCCCCCCGAGAGCGTCGAGACGGGATGCCCGATCCGGCTGTACTTCACCTGGAGCCGGGCGCTCCAGTCCGTTGCGAAGCGCCGCTCCGCCGCGCGCCGGACGAAGCCAAATCGGCGGAGCTCGCCGAGCGAGGCAAGGGCGATGTTGGTGCTCGTCGCCATCTCGATCACCAGGCCCTGCTGCCGGCGATCTTCCGGGACGTAGCCGATCCCCGCCGCCATCGCCGCCGGCGGCGACCCGCGCCGTAGCCGAGCCCCCTCGACGACGACCGAGCCGGCATCGTATCGATCGACGCCGAAGATTGCCCTTGCGACCTCGCTCCGTCCGGCACCGACGAGACCCGCGAGCGCCACGATCTCCCCGCTGCGCACCTCGAAGGAGACATCGACGAACACCCCTTCACGCGTCATCCGCTCGACGGAGAGCACAGGCGACCCGGGTCTTGGCCGCTCCCCTTCGTCCCGCTGCACGAGCGAACGGCCGACCATCGCCCGCACGATGTCGTCGGGCGTCATCGTCCCTGCCGGCTCGGTGAGCACGTGCCGACCGTCCCGCATCGCCGTCACCCGCTGGCAGATGGCCAGGATCTCCTCGATCCGGTGCGAGATGAACAAGATGGCAGTGCCCCGCTGCCTCAGCGTCTCGATCACGGCGAACAGGCGGTCCGCCTCGAAGGCCGAGAGCGCCGCGGTCGGCTCGTCCATGACGATCACCCGGGCGTCGAGCGAGAGCGCCTTCGTGATCTCGACGACCTGCTGGTCGGCGATCGAGAGGCCGCGCGCGATCCGGCCGGGATCGAGCCGCACGCCCAGCTCTCCCAGCAGCTCCTCCACCTTCTTGACCATCGCACGCATATCGATCCGGCGACCGCTGCGCAACGGCTGGCGGCCCATGAAGACGTTCTCGGCGACCGTAAGATCGGCGAAGAGCACCGGCTCCTGGTAGATCACCGCAATCCCGGCGTCGCGGGCGGCCGCCGGGCTCGGCAGGGTCACGTCCTTCCCCGCCAGCACGAGGCGGCCCGAGTCCGGCTGATGCACGCCCGCGAGCATCTTGACGAGGGTCGACTTCCCGGCGCCGTTCTCCCCCACGAGGCCGTGGACCTCACCGGGCCACAGCTCGATCGACCCGTCGACCAGCGCCTGCACGGCGCCGAAGGCCTTCGTGGCGTGCTCGAGGCGCAGCACAGGCGACGAATCGGCCGGGGCGACGCCCCGCAGGGCACTTTGCACGCCGCTTGCCCTCCCCCATGCCGATTGAACCGTTTCAATCGAACCTCTGGAGCACGATAGGATCACGCTCGTGCGCTGTCAAGGGAGCTGCATCGCATGAGGACCGACGGGGTGGAACCGGCGCCCCCCACCGCCGGGATCGTGCAGCGGCCTGTCCGAGACGCCGGGCGGCCCGCCGTTCAGCGGGTCACGATCCGCGACGTCGCATCGCTTGCCGGCGTGTCCGTCGCCACCGTGTCGAACGCGCTGAACCGGCCGTCGATCGTGGCCCCCGACACGCTGGAGCGGGTGCAGGAGGCGATCGCGCGAACCGGCTTCGTCCGCTCGACGGCGGCCGGCCAGCTCCGTGGAGGCAAGAGCAGGACGGTCGGCGTCGTCGTGCTCGACCTGGCGAACCCCTTCTTCACCGACATGGTCCGCGGCGCGGAGGATGTCCTCCGCAAGCACGGGTACATGTTGATGGTCTGCTCGAGCGACGAGTCGACCGAGCAGGAGCTCCACTACCTTCGGCTCCTCGAGGAGCACCGCGTCGACGGCTTGCTGATCACCCCGGCGGGGCACGAGCTGCGGGAGATTGCCAAGCTCGCCGCATACGGCGTGCCGACCGTCCTCCTCGACCGGGACGCCAACGACGAGGCGCTCTGCTCGGTGACCGTGGACGACATCCGAGGTGGACAGCTTGCGGCGCACCATCTCCTCGAGCTCGGGCATGCCGACATCGCCTTCGTCAACGGGCCGGCCACCATCCGCCAGTGCGCCGACCGACGGGAAGGCGCGATGACGGCCGTGCGCGCCAAGGGGAGGCGACCACGGCGCGACGTCGTCTTTCGAGAGATCGAGGTGCCGGCGCTCACGGCCGACCACGGCGAGCGAGCTGTCGGCGCGCTGCTTGCGCTCGAGCCACGACCGACTGCAGTGATCTGCGCGAACGATCTCCTCGCGCTCGGCGTCCTCAAGGGTCTCGCGAGCGCACGACTCGCGCCGCCGGAGGATCTCGCCGTCGTCGGGTACGACGACGTGACCTTCGCCTCCATGCTGTCACCCGCGCTCACCTCGGTCCGGCAACCCAAGTACGAGCTCGGCGCCACTGCGGCGCGCCTTCTCGTCGAGGAGGCGACGGGCGGGGCACACGAGCACCGCTCGATCCGCTTCGAGCCGGAGCTCGTCGTCAGGGCGTCCAGTCGCGCCCCGCGGGCGATCCGACCCTGATCGCTGCGCGCAAGGCAGGGCGAGCCACTCGCACGTCGTGGTGGAGGTGAGCGGACAGCGTACGAACCGCTATCTCTTCGTCCAACCTCCGAGCACCACTCGCGCTGGCACGGGGTACGGCTCGTAGTAGACTTGTTTACGTGACTGAGGTTCCCGACTGGGCCCACAGCCGTGAGCACATCGAGCGGAGGTCGAGCCGGAAGGGCGAGACTGAGCCCGACATCCTCGTCGCGTGGGCGAACGAGGCATACCTGGACACGTCCGCGGTGACCTTCGACCCGGACTACGCGTCGCAGACCGGCCTCTCAGCGCGGACGATCGGCTGGTCCGACTCGGCCGGGTTCCTTGTCGCCGTCATCACCGTCCGCGACGCGGACGGCCATCTGTGGGGCGCGACGGCGTTCCGTGCCAACGCCATCGACGAACGCCACTACCTCACGACCGAGGAGCAGTGATGAGCATCGAAAAGACCCTCGCCTCCGAAGCAGCCAACGCCGAGGCCCGCCGGGACACCGCTCCCGCACGCGACGTACGCGGGCAGCGCCGCGCCGGTGCCGGCAGCCCCGCCGTGCTCTCCGTCCGCCTCACCAAGGCTCAGCTCGAGCAGCTCTCCGCGCGCGCGGCCGCGGCCGGCATGCCGACCTCAGCACTGGCCCGCGACATCATCCTCGCCGCTTTGGGCGACGCGGACGCCGACCGCATCGCCAGA
>JAKBAA010000111.1 GCA_021809425.1 Actinomycetes bacterium
GCCCAGACCCGTGGAGCCGGTGGTGGGACTCGAACCCACGACCTGACGATTACAAGTCGCCTGCGCTACCAGCTGCGCCACACCGGCACGGTGGCGCCGTGCGCGCCGCTACAAGCCTGCCATGCCACCGCTGTCGCCGCCGGGCCGCTGCGGCAGGCGGGGGGACAGGGGGACGTCCTCGAGGACGCGCACGGCGCCCGTCTGGGCCAGCCGGACCGGCTGGGCGGCCGGCCCGAGGCCGGGGGGCGGCCGGTGGTGGACGGGGCCGACGAGCGGGCGGAGGGGGGTGCCGGCGAGGCGGCGGACGGCGGCCTCGAGGAGCGGGACGGCGACGAGGTAGCCGGCGGCCACCACGAAGCCGCCGAAGAGGAGGCCGGTGATGACGTCGGCCGGGTAGTGGGCGCCGACGTAGACCCGGGCGAAGGCGAGGGCGAGCCCGACGAGCAGGGCGAGGCCGCCGAGCAGGCGGTCACGGGCGAGGAGCAGCCCGACGATGACGGCGCCGGCCACGGTGGCGTGGTCGCTCGGCATGGTGAAGTCGTTGGCACGTGGCACGAGCACCTCGACGTGGTGGAGGACGTCGTAGGGGCGGAGGCGGCCGATGGCGTGGGAGAGGGGCTGGTTGAGGCCGACGGCGACGACGGTGCCGATGCCGGCCCACAGGGCGGCGGCCAGCCGGCGCGGGCTGCCGTGGGCGCGGCCCCGGCCGCGCAGGCAGGCGAGGACGAGGAGCAGGGCGAGGATGCCGACGCCGATGTACAGGGCGAACCAGTGGGCCATCCCGTGCGCCCAGCCGGTCTGGCGCGCCAGGCGGTTGACGTCGAGGTAGTAGCGAGTGTCCCAGCCCATCGTGCCGCTCCGGGCGCGGCCGCACCGAGGGCGCGCGCGGGGACACGCTACAAGATGGCGCCCGCAGGAGGACAGGTGGCACCGCTATCGTCTGCGCCGATGCGCAGGCGAAGGTCGCGGCCCGCCCCCCTCGGAAGCCGCCGGCCACGTCGCCGGCGGTGGCCGCTGGTGCTGCTCGGCGCGCTCGTGGCGCTCGTGATCGGCGAGGTGGCAGACCAGGTGGTCGCCTCGTCGAGCGCCGCCGCCCGCCGCAGCCTGGGCAGCTGGGTGGCGGCGGTCAGCCCGATCGTCGACGAGAGCACGGCGGTGGCCCCCGTCCTGGACGCCCTGCGCCGGGATGCCACCACCGCCGACCGGGCCGCCCTCGACCGACGGCTGGGCTTCGTCGAGGCCCAGTCGGCCGCCGCCCGCCGCCAGCTGGCCGCGCTCCCGCTGGCGCCCCCCGATGCCGTGGCCGGTGCGGGTCTGGCCCGCGTCATCGACGGGCGGGCGGCGGCCGCCACGGCGCTCGGCGAGGGGATCGACCTTGCCACCGACGCCGGGGCGGGCACCGGGTCGCTGGCCCGGGCCCAGGCCGATCTGCAGACCGCCGCCGCCGCCGCTGCCGCCGCCGACGCCGCCTACGTGGCGCTCCGGTCCCACCTGGCCCGGCCGGCCCGTGGCGACCTGCCGGCCCGGTCGGTCTGGCTGTCGCACCCGTCGGCCTGGACGGCGGCCTCGCTGTCGGCCTGGGCGGGCGCCCTGCGGGCCACGCCCGCCCTGGCCGCCCGCCCCGGCCTGGCCCTGACGGCGGTGAGCGTGTCGCCGAGCGTCCTCGAGGTGCGCGGCCTGCCGACCGCCACCACGACGACGCCGACCAGCTCGACCACGACCACCTCGACCACCACGACCACCACGACCACCACCACGACGGCCACGACGGGGAGCACGGGGAGGACGACCACGTCGACGACCGGCCCGGGCCACGGGGGTGGGAGCGGGCGGCGGACCACCACCACGACGGCGGTGCCGGTGGTGACGACGACCACCCTGCAGGTGCCCCCGGCCGGGTCGCTGTCGGTGCTCCAGCCGACCTCCCACCTGGCGGTGACCGCCGTGGTGGCCGACCGCGGGTCGCTCCCGGTCGCCGGGGTGCGGCTCGTTGCCACCCTCACCCCGGACGGGGGTGGGGCGGTCCAACAGGTGGAGCGGCGCCTCGGGGGGCTGGCGCCGGGGACGGCACGGTTCGTCGAGCTGGGCGGCCTGCGGCCGCGCCGGGGTGACCGGTACGAGCTGGCTGTGACGGCGACGGGGACCGGGGTGGCGGGGGTGACCGCCCAGGTGGCGCTGTGCGACGCCTCGGCGTCCGGGTCGTGCCCCTGAGCGGTGCGGCGCACCGGCGGGGTCCGAGCCGGGTCAGGCGTCGTGCTGGCCGCGCGGCCCGTCGGGTGGGACGTCGGCGACAGGGGCGTCCCGCCAGGCCTGCTCGGCGCGGGCCAGCACCTCGCGCACCGGGAGGCGCAGCTGGCGGGCGACGGCGAGGGCGTCGTCGTGCTCGGCCTTGACCCGGCCGGGGCTGACCTTGACCCGGACGAGGTGGCCGTCGAGGTGGACCTGCTCGATGCGCCGGCTGGCCGCCCAGCGGTCGAGGCGGCGGTAGCGGACGCCGAGCGAGCCGGTCTCGTCGGCGAGGCGGCGGCGGAGCTCCTCGGCGAGGGCGAGGTCGGCGAGCACGCTCACGACGTGGCCGGGGCGGCCCTTCTTCATGAGGACCGGCGCCACCCAGGCGTCGGCGGCGCCGCCGGCCAGCAGGGCCTCGACGGCGTCGGCCAGCTGCTCGCCGGTGGCGTCGTCGACGTTGGCCTCGAGCAGCACGAGCGGCTGGCCGACCGGGTCGGCCGGCCGGTCGGGGGAGACCCGGTGGCCGAGGACCACCTGGGTGCAGTTGGGGAGCCCCTGCAGCTCGTGGTGGCCGGCCCCGTAGCCGGTGGCGTCGACGACGAGGTCGGGGAGGGGGCCGAAGCCGGAGCCGAGGGCGGCGAGCAGGGCGGCGCCGGTCGGGGTGGTCAGCTCGACCGGCAGGTCGCGACCGGCGAGGGGGGCGCCGGTGAGCAGGGCGAGGACGGCCGGGGACGGGTTGGGGAGGAGGCCGTGGGCGCTGCGCACGACGCCCGTCCCGGTGGCCACCGGGCTGGCGCGGACCTCGTCGACGGCGAGCAGCTCGAGGGCGGCCGCCGTCCCGACGACGTCGATGAGGGCGTCGTGGCCGCCCACCTCGTGGAAGTGGACCTGGTTGGGGGACCAGCGGTGGAGCCGGCCCTCGACGGCGGCCAGGGCGCCGAACACGGCGATGGCCCGCTGGGCGACCCGGGGGGGCAGGCCGGCCGACTCGACGAGGCCGACGATGGCCGGGTAGGTGCGCACCACCGCGTCGTCGGTGACCTGCACCTCGACCCGGGTGGCGGCGAGCCCGCCGCGCAGCACGTCGGTCACCTCGAGCTCCCACCCGGGAAGGGGCAGGCGGCGGAGCAGCTCGAGCACGCCGTCGAGGGGGGCCCCGGCGTCGAGCAGGGCGCCGAGGGCCATGTCGCCGGCGATGCCGGCGAAGCAGTGGAACCAGGCGACCCGCCCGCTGCCCGCCGGGGGGGCGGCCGGGCCGGTCACCGGAGGATCCGGGCGACGGCGCAGGCGGCGCCGTAGCCGTTGTCGATGCCGACGACGGTGACGCCGGAGGCGCAGGAGGCGTGCATGGCGAGCAGTGCGGTCACCCCGTCGAGGCCGGCCCCGTAGCCGACGCTGGTCGGGACGGCGACGAGGGGGGCCCCGGTGAGGCCGCCGACGACGCTGGCGAGGGCGCCCTCCATGCCGGCGACCACGACGACGGCGTCGGCGCCGTCCAGCTGGTCGAGGCTGGCGAGCAGCCGGTGGAGGCCGGCGACGCCGCAGTCGGCGAGCAGGGTGGGGCGGAGGCCGTAGGCGGTGAGGGTGCCGGCGCACTCCTCGGCGACGGCCAGGTCGGCGGTGCCGGCGGTCAGCACGACGACCCGCGCCGGGCGTGGCGGCGCCGGGCGCCAGGCGAGCAGGCGCAGCCCGTGGTCGCCCCCGGCGAGGGTGGTGCCGCCAGGGGAGCGGTCGAGGGCGGCGGCCGACTGGTCCGGGTCGGCCCGGGTGAGCAGGACCGGGCCGGTGCCGTGGTCGAGCAGCTCGGCCACGATGGCGGCGCAGTGCTCGGGGGTCTTGCCCGGCCCGTAGACCGCCTCGGGGAGCCCCTGGCGGAGGCTGCGGTGGTGGTCGACCCGGGCGAAGCCGAGGTCGGCGAAGGGCAGCCGCCGCAGGCGGGCCAGGGCCTCGTCGGGGGTGCAGGCGCCGTCACGCACCTCCACGAGCAGCTTCTCCAGGTCGTCGGCATCCATCCGGTTCACTATCCTGCCAGCCATGCCGCCACCCCTTGCGCGCCCGGGCGGGAGGGGGGCAGCGGGACGGATCGCCTACCTGGGCCCGGCCGGCACGTTCAGCGAGGAGGCCCTGCTCGGCGAGGCCGACCTGGCCGGGGCCGAGCTGGTGGCCCACCCGACGATCGGGGCTGCCGTGGCGGCGGCGGCCAGCGGCGAGGTCGACGCCGCCTTCGTGCCGCTCGAGAACACCATCGAGGGGTCGATCAACGCCACGCTCGACCCGCTGGTGTTCGACGGCGGGCTGCTGGTGCAGCGGGAGGTGATCTTCGACGTCCACCTCGACCTGCTCGGGCTGCCCGGCGCCCACCTGGGGGCGATCCGGCGGGTGGTGTCGTACACGCCGGCCCTCGGCCAGTGCCGGGAGCGGTTGCAGGCGGAGCTTCCGGCCGCCGAGCACGTGGTGGTGGCCTCGACGGCCGAGGCGGCCCGGGTGGTCGCAGAGGAGGGCCGGCTCGACGCCGCCGCCGTGGCACCCCCGGGGGCGGCCGCCCGCTACGGGCTCGAGCCGTTGGCCCGCTCGATCGAGGACCGTCCGGGCAACCAGACCCGGTTCGTGCTGGTGGCGCCGGGCGTGGTGCCGCCGCCGAGCGGCCACGACCGGACGCTGCTCGTGTGCTTCCAGCCGAGCGACCGCCCGGGGAGCCTGCAGGAGATCCTGGGCCAGTTCGCGGCGCGCAGCCTCAACCTGACCCGGATCGAGTCGCGGCCCACCGGCCATGGCCTCGGCGACTACTGCTTCGTGATCGAGGTCGAGGGGCACGTCGCCGACGACCTGCTCGGCGACTGCCTGGTCGCCCTGCACGGCCGGCTGGCCGAGGTCCGGTTCCTCGGCTCCTACCCGGTGTCGGGGGAGCAGGCCTCGCACCGGCGTGGCGAGGCCGACGAGCGGGGGGCGGCCGCCCGGGCGTGGCTGGCGGGCGTGCGGGGACGGATCGCCCGGTAGCGGGCCGGGCCCGGCCTCCCGTCCCGGGCACCCCGCGCCGGCGGGCCACAATGAGGCCCGGAGGGATGGCAGAGCGGACGATTGCGACGGTCTTGAAAACCGTTGGCCCACAAGGCCCGGGGGTTCGAATCCCCCTCCCTCCGCCCCGGCGCCGCCGCCGGCGCCGCCCGACGGTTGGTCGCTCGCCGCGTGCAGCGCGCCGCCCACCCCTTGGCGCACGGCGTGCGGACAACGGTCGGTTCTCGGCTAGAGTCGCACGACACGCCGGGGTCTGGCGCGCGATCGGGGCGCCGGGGCCGGCCGGGCGCAGAGGAGCGACGATGGCAGGACGGCACGGTAGGTCGGCGAGGCGGGCGGCGGGTGGCGGGCTGGCCGGGCTGGCCGGGCTCGCAGGGCTTGCAGGGCTTGCAGGGCTCGGGACGGTGGCCGGCGCCAGCGGTCCGACGACGCCGGCCGGCCTCCTCCATGCCTCGCTGGCGGCGCTCGCCGGCTCGAGCACGCTCACCGTGCAGGGCACCGTGGTGCAGGGCGGAACGAGGGTCGGCCTGGACCTGCGCATCACCGGAGGCGGGGCGAACACCGCCGGGACCGTCAGCCTCGGCTCGAGCAAGGCCGGGGCGGCGCAGCAGCAGATCGACTTCTACCACCTCGGGTCGCGGCTCGAGCTGCGGGCGAACGAGCAGTTCTGGGTGACCCAGGCCGGCAAGCAGCTGCCGAAGGCGGTCATCAAGAAGCTGGCCGGCCGGTGGGTGATCGTCCCGCCGTCCGAGGTGAAGAGCCTGGCCGGCGACCTGTCCAGCTTCACCAGCCCGAAGCAGCTCGCCGCCGGCCTGCTGGGCGGCCCGGTGACCGGGGCCAAGCTGGGGCCGATCACGACCGTCGACGGCGTGCGGGTGCGTGCCGTCGAGGACGCCGCCGACTCGGCGCGCGTCGAGATCCCGGTGACCGGCTCGCCCCGGCCGGTCCAGATCGTGGGCAGCGCTGGCGGGAGCGGCGGCAACCTCTCGTTCACCTACCCGGCCCACCTCACCCTGACGCCGCCGAAGGCGGTGGCGCTCACCGTCCTCATCGGCGAGGCGCTCGCCGGCTGAGCCGGCCCGCCGGGAGGCGGCTCAGGGCGGGCCGACCGCTCCGGCCCGGCGCGAGGCGGTGACGGGGGGCAGGCCGTGCTCGGCGGCGTCGCGGGCGTCGGCGAGGGCGACGGCGAGGCAGGCGTCGAGCGGGCCGGTGGCCGCCCCGGGGTCGTCCGGGGCGGGTGCGGCGACGACGGCGACGACCTCGTCGGGGAGCCCCCAGATGGCGAGGAGGTGGCCGCCGAGCAGTGGGGGCGGTGGCAGGGTGCCCGGGTCGGCGGTGGCGAGGTCGCCGGCCAGGACGGCGGCGACCAGCCGTCCGACGTCTCGAAGGCGCGCCCCGAGCCGGACCGGGGGTGGGAGGGGCCGGCCGTGGAGCGCCTCGGCGAGGGCCAGCAGGCGGCCGGCCCGCGCCGGGAGCAGCTCGACGAGCGCCGCCACGGCAGGGGTGGCCGGGTCCGACGCCAGGCTGCCGGCGGCCTGGATGGCGGCCAGGTCACCCGGGCGGACGTGGCCGGCGAGCTCGGCGTCGGTGCCGGCCAGGGCGGGCGGACCGAGGAAGGCGGAGCTGGCCAGCTGGGCCAGCTTGGCGGCGACGGCCGGCTCGGCGACGGCGGCGACGACCGCCGACGTGCCGCTGGCCGTCTCCGGCCCGGCGAGCGCCCGGGCGAGGCATGCCAGGGTGTCGGGACGGGCCGGCAGGCAGGCCAGCCGGCCGAGCACGGCTCGGACCCCGGCCGGCAGCGGCTGCCGGGCGAGCTTGCCGATGGCGGCAACCGTCGCCACCAGCTCGTCCGGGTGGGTCGGCTTGTCGAGGAACCGGTGGGCGACCCCGGCCGCCCGGACGGCGGCGGCCCGCTCGGTCTGGCCCGACAGGATCACCCGCACCGTCGCCGGCGAGCGCTCGCGGACCGCCGCCAGCAGGCTGGCGCCGTCCATGTCGGGCATGCGCATGTCCGACACCACCCCGTCGAAGGCCCCGGCCGACAGGTGGGCGAGCGCCTCGCCGGGCCCGGTGGCGAAGGTGAGGTCGGCCTCGACCCGGCGAGCCCGCAGCATCCGCCGGAGCCCGGCCACGACGGCCGGGTCGTCGTCGACGAACAGCAGCCGGGGCTCGACGGGCGGGGGGTCGGTCGGCACGACTCCCTGACGGACGCGCCGCGCTACAGATCGAGCACGAGGCGCGGCGAGCAGGCGCGCCCGACGCACAGGATCATCTTGCCCTCGTCCTTCTCCTCGTCGGTGAGCACGGTGTCTCGGTGGTCCGGCTCGCCGTCGAGCACCCGGGCCTCGCAGGTGCCGCAGTAGCCCTCCTCGCACGAGTACAGGTGCGACGGGACGGCCTCCAGGACGACCCGCAGGAGGGAGCGGTCGGGCGGTACCTGCAGCACGACGCCGGTGCGGGCCAGCTCGACCTCGAAGGTCGCACCCGGCTCGGCGTCGAGCTCGCCGGCCACCGGGGCGACCGGCGCGGTGAACCGCTCGACGTGGAGCGAGCCCGGCGGGAGGTGCCGTTCGCACACCCCCTCGAGCGCGGCGATCATGCCGGCCGGGCCGCAGCAGTAGACGGCGGTGCCGGCCGGGGCCGACGACACGATGGCGTCGAGGTCCGGCCAGCCGGCCTCGTCCTCGGGGAGCACCTCGAGCGTCCCCCCGCCGATCGCCCCGAGGCGGTCGAGGAAGGCCATCGAGGCGCGGGTGCGTCCGCCGTACACCAGCCGGTAGGGGCGGCCGAGGGCGGCCACCGCCGCCAGCATCGGGACGATCGGCGTCACCCCGATGCCGCCGGCCAGGAACAGGTAGTGCTCGGCGTCGGTCAGCCGGAACTGGTTGCGCGGCCCGCGCACCGTGAGCAGCCGGCCGACGAGGCCGGTGTCGTGGATCTCCCTCGACCCGCCCCGCGAGGCCGGCTCCTTCAGGACGGCCACCGTGTAGTGGTGGCGCTCGGCCGGGTCGCCGCACAGGGAGTACTGGCGCACCAGGCCAGACGGCAGCACCAGGTCGAGGTGGGCGCCCGGCTCCCAGGGCGCCAGCGCCTTGCCGGACGGGTCGGCGAGCTGCAGCGACACCACCCCGTCCGCCTCCAGGCGGACCTGGCGGACGAGCAGCTCGCGGGTGCCCGTGTCGGCCGGTGCCTCGGTGCCGGTGCCGGTGCCGGTGCCGGACGCCGGGGCCACGTCGACGGTCGCCGTGGTCGAGGTGTCGAGCGAGGTCACGTTCAGCTGGCCGGCTCGGCCGGGGCGAGGCCGAGCGCCTCACGTACCACCGGGTCGTCGTCGGTGCCGAGCACCCGCCAGTCCTCGCCGGGCTCGAGGATCTTCTCGGCGCTGCGGATGCTGCGGTAGTCGTGGTCCGGACCGACCGCCGGGGGGTCGTCGCCCTCCGCCAGCGCCCGGGCGGCGTTGAGCAGGATGGTGCGCATCCGGATGATCGACACGTCGGTCGTCCCGAGGTGCTCGTCGGTGCGGTCGCAGATGGGCCCCATCGACTCGGTCACCATGAAGTCCTGGCTGACGAAGTCGCTGATGCCGCTGAAGCTCCACGAGCGCTGGGCGTCGCGGTCGATCTGGTAGTCGTTGGCGGCGGTGTGGGTCCGCTCGAGCACCCCGGTGGTGGAGCGGAACGGCGTCGAGAAGGGGGCCACGGCGAACAGGTTGTCGCCGCCCAGGTTGCGCGGGTTGCCCGGCGGCTGGGTCACCACGAAGTAGCGGGCCGTCGTGTGGTCGTCCATCGGGACGAACATGCCGTGGCTGGTCGAGAACGGGATGCTGGCCACCACGGTCGAGTAGGGGATGCAGTAGGCGCTGACCCGCACGTGGGTGTGGCCGTTGGGCGTCCGCCGGATGCCGGCGTACTTGTAGCCGTACCAGGTCTCCTCCACCTCGAGCCGGGGGGAACGGTCGTGGCGCCAGAACTTCCAGGAGAGGGCGTTGGCCGGGTAGCCGGGCCGGTCGGAGCCGTCGTCGGGGATGTCGTCGACGGCGTCGAACTGGTGCAGGTGGGAGATGTGGGCGGTGTCGAGGTTGCCCTCCATGGCCTGCACCCAGTTGCACGTCGTGATCTGCTTCGTGGCG
>JAKBAA010000112.1 GCA_021809425.1 Actinomycetes bacterium
CTGCCAAGCTCCTCCACGCCCGCCCCGCGCGCCGTGCCACCTTCTCCCTCCCCGCACTCGCCGTGCTCCTCGCCACCTCCCTCGCCACGACGGTCGCCGCCGGTGCCGCCCTCGCGCACCCGCCCGCCCGCCCGGCCGCCGCCCACCTGTCGCCGCCCGCCCGGCCCCGCGCCACCGCCTCGGTCGCCCCCGCGGCCCTGCCGACCGTCCAGGCGGTCCTTCCCGCCGTCGCCGCCGCGACCGGGTCGCCACCGGCGCTCCGCTGGCCGGCCGCCGGCCAGGGGGCCGTGCTGGTCGACGGGGTCGGCCTGCTCGCCAGCTCGCCCGGCGAGACCCCGGTGCCGATCGCCAGCCTGACCAAGCTGATGACCGTCGACGTCCTCCTGCACGACCACCCGCTCGCCTTGGGCCAGTCGGGGCCGACCATCGTGATGACCGCTGCCGACGTGGCCGACTGGCGGCGCACGGTCGCCGAGGACGGGTCCAACGTCGAGGTCCGCCTCGGCGAGCGACTGAGCGAGCTGCAGGTGCTCGAGGCCCTCCTGCTGCCGTCTGCCGACAACCTCGCCGACACCGTCGCCATCTGGGACGCCGGCAGCGAGGCTGCCTTCGTGGCCCGCATGAACGCCGCCGCCGCCGCCCTCGGCCTCACCGCCACGCACTACGCCGACACGAGCGGCCTCGACCCGGCCTCCCGCAGCGACGCCGCCGACCAGGCCCGCCTCGCCGCCGTCCTGCTCGCCAACCCGGTCGTCCGTGCCATCGTCCGCCAGCCCAGCCTTCCCTTCCCGGTGGTCGGCCGCATCCCCAACCTCAACCCGGCCCTCGGCGTCGACGGCATCGTGGCCCTCAAGTCCGGCCTCACCGACGCCGCCGGCGGCTGCCTGGTCGCTGCCGCCTGGCGGACCGTCGACGGCCAGCAGGCCCTGGTCGTCACCGTCGCCCTCGGCCAGCCCCACCAGCTGGCCGGCGCCGCCCGGGCCGGCGAGGCCCTCCTCGCCGAGGCCGCCCCCGAGCTCCGCGCCATCCCGGTCACCACCCCCCGCCAGCTGGCCGCCTGGTGGTGGGCCCCCTGGCGCTCGCTCCCGCTCCCGCTGCGCGCCCCTGTCCGCCCCCTCTCCGTCGTCGGCTGGCCCGGCCTCCACCTCAGCGTCACCGTCGACCCCTCCAGCCTGGTCACCGCCCTCGACACCGGCCCTGCCGCCACCCTCGTCGTGCACGGCCCGTCCGGCCCGCTCGCCGCCGAGCCGCTCACCGCCGGCTGACCGCCGCCCGCTCCCGTCGTGACCGCCGAGCCGACCCCCCCGTCGCCGGTCCCACCGTCCTCGGCGGCCGCCCAGCGGGTCGTCCTCGAGCTGGCCGTCACCGCCGCCGGGCCCCCGCCTTCCCTTTCTCGTCATCTCCCCCTACGCCCGCCCCAACTTCGTCGACAGCACCCTCGTCGACCAGAGCTCCGTCACCCGCTTCATCGAGGACAACCGGGGCCTTCCCCGCCTCGGCAACGGCGCCGCCGACGCCGCATCCGGGGCCGGCGGGGCCGCCACGGGTCAGCTCCGCCGGGGCTGACCGGACGCGCTGGCCCCGCCCGCCGGCGACCCCCGCCGGCGACCCCCCGGTGGCGTGCTGCATCGTCTCGGGGCCCTGCCGGGTAAGGGTGAGCCGACCGGGGATGTCCCGGCCCCGTACGCGAGAGGAGCCGCCGATGACCGATCAGACGATCCCGGCGAGCCACGGGCGACCGGGGGAGCCGGACACCCCGTACGAGCTACCGCCCAGGGCCTGGTCGGCGATGCTCGGCCGCGTCCGCAAGAAGCTGGTCCGTGACCGGGTCTCGCTGTCGGCCGGCAGCCTCGCCTACCACTGGTTCCTGGCGTTCTTCCCGGCCGTCATCGCCGCCCTCGGGGTGCTGTCGCTGCTCGACCTCGGCGCCGCCACCATGCACCGCCTCACCAACGGCATCGACAAGGGCCTCCCGCCCGGCGCTGCCGGCGTGCTCGACGCCGCCGTCCGGGCGGCCACCCACCGGACCTCGGGGACCGGCGTGGCCCTGGTCGTCGGCATCGCCATCGCCCTGTGGAGCGCCTCGGGCGGCGTCTCCGCCTTCCAGCAGGCCCTCGACGTCGCCTACGAGGTGCCCGCCGACCGCAAGTTCCTCGCCCGCCGCCTCCGGGCCCTGCCGATGATGGCGGCCATCGCCGTCCTCGGGGGGGCCGGCGCCGCCCTCATCGTGCTCGGCGCCCCCATCGGCTCGGCCATCGAGGGCTCCTTCCCCTTCCACGGCATCGGCTTCGCCGTCCTCTGGAACGCCATCCGCTGGGTCGGCGCCGTCGTCTTGCTCAGCTTGCTCTTCTCGGTCCTCTACTACCTCGGGCCCAACCGCCCCGCCCCCAGCTGGCGCTGGGTCAGCCCGGGCGGCCTGTTCGCCACGGCCATCTTCCTCGTGGCCTCGCTCGGCTTCTCCTTCTACATCAGCGCCTTCGGCAGCTACGGCCGCACCTACGGCAGCTTCGCCGGCGTCGCCATCCTCATCTTCTGGCTCTACCTCGTCGGCCTCGCCAGCCTGATCGGGGCGGAGATCAACGCCGAGGCCGAGCGGGAGGCCGCCGCCCGTGGCGGCGACCCGGCCGCCACTTCCAGCGCCCGCCACCTCGAGGCCGCCCCCGCCCGCGGCGCCCCCGCCACTTCACGGCAGCGCCGGGCCGGCTGACCCGCGGAGCGCCCGCCCGGGCGCCCCGCCGAGCCCCCGGCGTCGCTTGCTCGGCCTACGACGCCCGCACGGCCCCCCGGATCGCCGGCCGGCCGCCCGGGCGCACCACGAACCGGTCCCACATCCCCGCCTCGCGGTGGCCGGCGACCAGGCAGGCGATCTGGTAGCTCCCCACCCGGGACGCCGTGAAGCTGAACCGCTGGCTGCCCCCCGGGCGCAGCCCGAAGCGGGGCCTTGCGATGGCGGCGCCGGCGAAGGCCACCACCGACGACCTCGGCTGGATGATGGCGCACGAGTGCGACAGCTGGGTCGAGTCGTTGATGCACTCGACCACCACCCTCCAGCCGACCGGCACCGTCACCGTCATCTGCCCGGCCGATGCCCCGTCGAAGTTGAACTGCCCCGACCCCACCGGGGCGTCGGCCACCAGCAGCAGGTCGGCCGTGTGCGTCGCCGCCCTCGTCTCGAGGTACGGCCTTGCCGGCATCCCCTGGACCGTGGCGGCGCTCCCCGCGCACCCGGCAAGGGCGAGCCCGCCGGCGACGACGGCGACCAGGCCGATCGGGCGGCGCCCCCGGCGCCGGGTCACGCCGCGCTCCCTGGGCGGGCCGGCCGGGCCACTAGCGGAGCGGCCGGACGCGAACGGCGGTGCCGTAGGCACAGATCTCCGTCCACACCTGGCCCATCTCGGAGGTGTCGAAGCGCATCGCCACGACGGCGTTGCCGCCACGACCCTGGGCGGCGTCGGCCAGGCGGTCGAGCACCTCGGCGCGGCTCGCCTCCAGGTTCTTCGTCATCCCCTTCAGCTCGCCCCCGACGATCGCCTTGAGGCCGGCTCCGAGCTGGGAGGCGGCGTTGCGTGAGCGGACGGTCAGACCGAACACCTCGCCGAGCACCTCCTCGATCTCGTAGCCGGGCAGGTCGTTGGTGGTGGCGATGAGCACCGGTCACCCTCCTCGCTTGGTGCCGCGCACGACCGCGGCCTCGTTGACCACCGGGATGGCCGTCACGTCGGTGAGGCCGGCCTGCTCGAACAGGCGGACCCACGTCGCCATCGACACCGGGCGCTCCTGGAACCGCAGCAGGTAGCGCGCCCCGTTCTTGGCGATCCGCCACCACCCGGCCGGCCCCTTCGCCAGCATGAGGGCGAGCTTCGACCCGATGATCTCCCGGTCCCGGGCGTCGCCGCCTCGGCCGAACATCATGTCGCCGATCACCATCCGCCCACCCGGCCGAAGCCACCCGGCCGCCCGGGCCACCGCACGGGCCTTGTCGGCGTCGCGCAGGTGGTGCAGGGCGTAGTTGGACACCACCAGGTCGATCGAGCCGGGGGCCAGCTCGAGGTGCTCGACCGGAGTGGCCCTTCCCTCGACGTTGGTCACGCCCTGGGCCTCGGCGTTCTCCTGGAGCAGGTCGATCATCTTCTGGCTCACGTCCACCGCCACCACCCGGTTGACGAGCGGGGCCAGCCGCAGCGTCAGCTGGCCCGACCCGCACCCGAGGTCGACCGCCGTCATCCCCTCCGCCGGCCCCGACTCGGCCAGCACCCGCTCGACCACCTTCACGAGGCCCGGGTTGTTGCCCGCCCCGTGGTCCCACGAGGCCGCCCGGCGGGTCCAGAAGCGCTCCTGGCGGGCGATGTTGGCTCGGCTGGCGCTGGCGTTCTGGCTCATCGACCGGACGCTACTCGCGGCGCCCTCGCCGAAGGCACCCGCGGCTCAGCCGGCGGGCTGGAACAGGTAGTCGTGCCCGACCGCCGGCGAGGCGATGGTCCCGACGGTGCGGCCCCGGGCCACGATGGCGATGCTCGTCGTCGACGCCCCGAGGTAGACGTCGGCGCTTCCCGAGATCGCCACGTGCACCGGGCTGGCCGACGCCGGGTACGTCTCGGCGACCACGTCGTGGGTCGACCCGGCCGGCGAGGCGATGCGCACCCAGGCCCGGTTGGGGAAGGTGACCACCACCTGGTACGACGAGACCGGCACGGCGTAGGTCGAGGAGTTGGCGCTGCTCGACACGAGCTGCAGCCCGGACCCCCCCGCCCCGTTGGCGGCGCTCCCGTTGCCGCCTGACCCGGGGGAGGTGTGGCCGCCGGTCGCGCCGCCGAGGGCGCTCGTCGACGGCCCGCTCGGCACGGTCGCCTGCACGAAGCTCAGCCAGTCCGGGTGCCACCGCACCACGGCCAGCCCGCCGAGCCCGAGCAAGAGGACGAAGAACAGCAGCCAGACCACCAGGCGCACCACGAACGGCGCCGGGAGCCGCCGGGAGACCCCCGGGTACCAGACCGTGCCGTCCTCGAGCTGGACCGGCGGGCGCTGCCGCCCGGTGGCCCCGGTGACCACCGGGATCTCCGCCGTGCGCTCCACCGCCGCCAGGCCGCCGGTGACCATCCCGACGGCACCGGTCGACCGTCCTGCCGCCACCGGCGGCACCAGCGGGCGCGCCAGCACGTCGGTCGGGGCGGCGTCGGCCACCCGGCGGCGCATCGGCGTGCTCGTCGCGGTGTCGTCGTACCCACCGGCACCGTAGGGTCCCACCGTCCCGGTGGAGCGCCGCCGCATCGGGCTCATCGGGCCCCCCCTCCGGCCAGCCACGCCGCCCCGACGACGCCGCGGCCCGTGTGCACCTGCATCGACGTCGAGAACCCGCACACGAAGTCCACCCCGCCCATCAGCCGCTCCAGGTGGGCGGCGAGCTCGGGGGCGCCCGCGTGGAACACCGTGCACCGCTCGATCCCGCCGCCTGCCGCCCGGTACGCCTCGTGGATCGTCTCGAGGGTCGCCTCGGCGTCGGCGGCGTCGCCCAGCATCTCCACCGCCCCGGCGTGCATCCGGAACACTGCCCGCATCCCCGACCGGACCGGCCCCTCGAGCACGGCCTCCGGCAGTGGCCCGTTGCGCCGGATCGAGTCGAGCGTGGCGAGCGACGCCACCAGCTCCACCCGGTGCGAGGCGCTCTCGATCGCCCGCACCACGTCGTCGAGGCTGCCCCCCCGGCGCGCCGCGTCGGCCCCGGCCAGCACCACGAGCGCCTGGCCGGCGGCGGCGGTGCGCCCGTCGATCGCCACCGCCGGCCGGTCGGCCAGCTCGGTGGCGAGGACGGCGTTGCGGAACATGGCGGCGAACTCGATCGCCGGCGTGACCACCACGGCGGCGTCCACCCCCGGACCCTCGATGGCCGCCAGGTACTCTGTGACGAAGGGCCGGTTCGCCGCGGTGAGCTCGGCCTGCTCGACCTCCTCGGGGAGGCGCCAGCTGGCGGCGTCCTCGCAGCCCGGCTCGTCGAGCTCGCCGGTCCCGCTGATCGGGAGGATCCGGATGTCGAGGTCGGCGGCGAGCGCCGGGGGCAGGCACGTGCTGGCGTCCGTGACGACAGCGATGCCGGCCATGTCGCCAACGATACCGGCTGGCCCCGTCCGAACCGGCGCATTCAGCCTGGCAGGAGCACTGGAATGACCCTGGACGAGCCGCCGGTGGCGCCCGGTCCCGCCGCTGCGGCGCCCGGCGCCGGGTGCATCACCATGTCCCAGCTCGTCGAGCGCACCGGCGTGCCCGCCGCCACCGTCCGCTACTACCGCTCGGCCGGCCTGCTCCCGCCGCCGGTCAAGGTGGCGGCCAACCGCTACCTGTACGACGAGCGCCACGTCGAGCTCGTCCGCCTGGTCCGCCTGCTGCGCGACCGCCGCCAGCTGTCCATCGACGCCATCGCCCGCCTCCTCCCCGACCTGCTCCCCGACCTGCTCGGCCGCCCCGGCAGCGGGGTGTTCCGGGCGGACATGTGGAGCCCGGCCCGCTCCCTCTCCGCCTACGACGAGCCCCCGGCCGGGCCGTCGGTCGGCGAGCGGGTCCTGCAGGCCGGCCTGCTCCACTTCGCCGAGCAGGGCTACGCCGACGTGTCGATCGAGGACGTCTGCCGGTCGGCCGGCATCGCCAAGGGCTCCTTCTACCGCCACTTCGCCTCGAAGGAGCACCTCTTCTTCGCCGTGGCCGCCGCCGCCGGCACCGACGCCGCCGACGAGCTCGGCAAGGCGCCCGGCGGCCCCCTCGACGAGGCCGCCGCCACCGGTGCCCTCGCCGAGGCGGTGGCCCCCTATCTCGGCATCGTCCTCGACCTCGCCGCCCTCGCCGCCCGCCGCCGCCCCGGCCACGCCCCGGTGCTGCGCGCCCTCACCGCCCAGCTCCGCGACGCCGTCGCCGCCCGGCTCGCTCCCGGGGCCTCTCCCGAGGCCGTGGTCGACCGGGCCCTCGCCCGGGGGCTGCGGGGCTGCGCGGCCGGCTGAGCAGGGGCCGCCCGGCCCCTCCCTGTCGTTGACGCCCCCCAGGGCGTCTGCGAGGATGACGTTCACGAGCAACGGGAATGACCCGCCGGTCACCGTGACTGCGCATGAGGCGCCGGGCAGCCCCGGAGCGGCGCCTCACGGCAACCACGGCGGCGTGCCGTTGGTCTCGCACCTCGGCTCGCCGTCCGGGGCGGCGGGGAAGCTGCAGGCGCCGAAGCGGCCAGGAGGGAGACGACCGGATGATCGAGCGTGAGGTATCGCCGTATGCGCGACTCGACGCCCTTTCCGGGCCGGGCGACCTGCGGAGCCTCGACCTCGACGGCTGCCGCGAGCTGGCCGACGACTGCCGCCGGTTCATCGTCGACGCCGTCTCGCGCACCGGCGGCCACCTCGGCTCCAACCTCGGCGCCGTCGAGCTCACCATCGCCCTCCACCGGGTGTTCGACTCGCCCCACGACGTCCTCCTGTTCGACACCGGCCACCAGGCCTACGTCCACAAGCTGCTCACCGGCCGCCGCCAGCGCTTCGCCCAGCTGCGCCAGGAGGGCGGCCTGTCCGGCTACCCCAACCGCGGCGAGTCCGAGCACGACTGGATCGAGAACAGCCACGCCTCCACCGCCCTCAGCTACGCCCACGGCATCGCCACCGCCTTCGCCCTCCGCGGCGACACCGACCGGCGGGTCGTCGCCGTCGTCGGCGACGGCGCCCTCACCGGCGGGATGGCCTACGAGGCGCTCAACAACCTCGGCCACGCCGGCTCCAAGGTGTGCATCGTCCTCAACGACAACGGCCGCAGCTACGCCCCCACCGTCTCCAAGCTCTCCGAGTCGCTCACCCAGCTCCGCCTCAACCCGTCCTACGCCGCCATCCGCTCCAAGCTCGTCCGCACCCTCGAGGAGATCCCCGGCGTCGGCCAGCTCGCCGGCCAGTCCCTCAAGAGCCTGACCTCGGCGCTTCGCGAGCTGGTCGAGCCGCACGTCTTCTTCGAGGCCCTCGGCATCCGCTACCTCGGGCCGATCGACGGCCACGACATCGCCTCCCTCGAGCACGCCCTCGCCAAGGCCTCGCTGTTCCCCGGCCCGATCGTCCTGCATGTCCTTACCCGCAAGGGCAAGGGCTACGCACCGGCCGAGGCCGACGAGGTCCAGTGCCTCCACGACCTGAAGGCCCAGCCCAGCCTCGCCACGCCCAGCCGGGTGGGCGACCAGGGCGCCGTCCTCGTCGGGCCGCGCTCCACCGAGGCCAGCTACACCGACGCCTTCTCCAAGGCCCTCTGCGCCGCCGCCGCCGACGACGAGCGCATCGTGGCCATCACCGCCGCCATGCCCGGCCCCACCGGGCTGCTCGCCTTCGAGGAGCGCTACCCCGACCGCTTCGTCGACGTCGGCATCGCCGAGAGCCACGCCATGACCGCCGCCGCCGGCATGGCCCTCGCCGGGCTCCGCCCGGTGGTGGCCATCTACTCGACCTTCCTCTCCCGCTGCTTCGACCAGGAGAACCTGGACGTCGGCCTTCACCAGGCCCCCGTGGTCATCTGCGCCGACCGTGCCGGCATCACCGGCGACGACGGCCCGTCGCACCACGGCCTGCTCGACATGGTCCTCGGCCTCTCCGTCCCCGGGCTCGCCGTCCTCGCCCCCTCCGAGCCGGCCGAGGTGGCCCCGCTCCTCCAGGCGGCCCTCGAGCTCGACGGCCCGGCGCTCCTCCGCTACCCGAAGACCCCCGGGCCGGCCCAGCTCGGCCGCCCCGGCACCGGCCTGTCGTCGCGGGTGCTCGTCGAGGGCGACGACGACCTCGTCCTCGTCGGCGTCGGCAAGCTCGCCCGGGCCGCCGTCGAGGCCGCCGCCCTGCTGGCCGGCGACGGCCTGCGGGTCACCGTGGTCGACCCGCGCGCCGTCCGCCCGGTCGACCCCGACCTCGTCGCCCGCTGCCTGCGCGCCGCCCTCGTCGTCACGGCCGAGGACGGGCTCGTCCACGGCGGCGCCGGCGCCCACCTCGCCCGCTGCCTCGACGAGGCGGCCGCCGACGAGCACGGCGGCCTCGGCCCGGCCGTCGTCAACCTGGGCGTGCCCACCGCCTACGTCCCCCATGCCAAGCCCGACGTCATCCTCGCCCGCCTCGGCCTCGACGCGCCGGGGATCGCCGACGCCACCCGCAAGGCCCTCCGCCGGCTGTCGGCCGGCCGTCCCGTCCTCGCCCCCTCGGCGCTGCGCCCGGCCTACGAGCGCGCCGCCTCCGCCGGCGGCGCCGGTGGCGCCGGCCCGCGGCCGGCGAGCCGCGGCCGGGTCGCCCGATGACCAGCGCCCTCG
>JAKBAA010000113.1 GCA_021809425.1 Actinomycetes bacterium
CAGCGGGTCGGTGGCGCACACGCACCGCAGCGCCTGCTCCTCGTCGAGCAGCAGCAGCCCGGCGCCGTCGACGTCGAAGACGGCGGGCAGCGCCGCCGCCACCTCGACGAGGGCGGCCGGCAGGTCACGCGTGGCCACCGGCAGCTGCCGCAGCCGGTCGAGGGCGCCGTCGAAGGCGGTCGGGTCCACGTGCACCGGCGGAAGACTAGGCGCCAACGCCACGACCCCGTCTACCCCCTCGGCCCGGAGCCCAACCCCGTTGGCTAACATCGCCCTGTCGCCCTGACCCCGCGATGCCTGCACGCGCGACGGGGAAGGGAACGCACCGATGGACGAGCAGCTCCCGACCGTGCTCGTCGTCGCCGGGGCCCCGGTCGTGGCCGCCCTCGCCGCCTTGCTGCCGTCTGCCGAGCTGGAGGGCGTCCCGGCGCTCGACGGCCTCGCCACCCGCACGGGCCCGCCGCCGGACGCCGTCCTGCTCGCCCTCTCCGGCGCCCTCCCCGCCGAGGCGGCCGCCGCCGTGCGCCACGTGCACGCCGCCCTGCCCGAGGCCGCCGTCGTCGCCCTCGTCGACCGCCACGAGGACGCCGTGGCGCTCGCCTGTACCGAGGCCGGCGCGCAGGACTGGCTGGACGCCACCGACCTCGACCGGCCACGGGCCACCCGGGCCGTGCGCTACGCCGTCGAGCGCGCCCGGGCGCTCCGGACGATGCGACGCCTCCACGACGACGGCGTGCGTGCCGAGGAGCGCGGGCGCCTCGAGCGGGGCCTGCTCCCGCGGCCGCTGCTACGCGACGAGCAGCTCCGCTGCGTCACCCTCTACCAGCCCGGCCTCGACCAGGCCCTCCTCGGAGGCGACTTCTACGACGTCGTCGAGCTGCCCGACGGCACCGTGCTCGCCCTGGTCGGCGACGTCGCCGGCCGGGGTCCCGAGCAGGCGGCGCTCGGCGTCCGCCTGCGGGTGGCCTGGCGGGCGCTCGTCCTCGCCGGCCTGGCCCACGTCGACGCGCTCCACGCCCTCGAGGCCCTGCTGCGGCTCGAGCACAACGACCCGGAGGCGTTCGTCACGGTCTGCGAGCTCGTCCTCAGCCCGGACCGCCGCCGTGCCCGGGTCCGCTCGGCCGGCCATCCCCCGCCGCTGCGCTGTGGCGCCGGCGGCGTCGCCCCGGTCGAGCTGGCGCCCGGCCCGCCCCTCGGGGTCGTGGCCGGCGGCGGGCGCTTCCCGGCGACCGAGCTCGACCTTCTCGCGGACGACGTCCTCGTCGGCTATACCGACGGCCTGCTCGTCGGCTTCGACGGGCCGGCCGACCGCCGCCGCCTCGGCGTGGCCGGGCTCGTCGGTGCGGCCGAGCAGGTCCGCCGCCACACCTCCGACCTCGGCGCGCTCGTCCGGGGGCTGCTCGCCGCGGCGCAGGCACGCAACGGCGGCCCGCTCGCCGACGACGTCGCCGTCGTCGCCCTCGGCGTCGCCGCCGGGCGGGGGCCGGTCACGGCGGGCCGCTAGCCCGTGGTGGCACGCCCGGCTCCGCCCGGTGGTCGCCCCGCGGCGGCGCCGGTCGACTTGCTCCTGATCGGCCACGACCCGACGCTCGCCCGGCTGGTCGCCGGGCTGGTCGAGGCGTCCGGCACCGGTCGCCCGCTCGCCTGGGCACCGACCGTCGCGGCGGCACGGCCACTGCTCGCTGCTGGCGCCCGTTGCGTCCTGCTCGACCTCGACCTCGCCGACCACCGCGGCGACGACGACCTTCGGGCGCTCGTCGCCCTGGCACCGGACACGGCCGTCATCGCCCTGACCGGCCGGGACGACGACGAGGCTCGCGGCGCGCGCGCCGTCGCGGACGGGGCCCAGGACTTCCTCGAGCGCGACCGCATCGACGCCCGGCTGCTCGACCGGTCCGTCCGCTACGCCGTCGAGCGCAAGCGGGCCGCCACCGCCGGCCGCCTGCTCCGGGCCACGCGGCTGCGCGCCGAGGAGAACCTCCGGCTCGAGCGCGGCCTCCTCCCCCGGCCGCGGCTCGCCACGGACCGGCTCCGCTGCCTCACCCTGTACGAGCCCGGCGGCGACCAGGCGCTGCTCGGTGGCGACTTCTACGACGTCATCGGGCTCGCCGACGGCCGTGCCCGGGCGGTCATCGGCGACGTGGCCGGCCACGGGCCGGACGAGGCGGCCCTCGGGGTCCGCCTCCGGGTCGCCTGGCGGGCCCTCGTGCTCGCCGGGGCCGACGGCCCGGTGGCGCTCGGCGCCCTGCAGACCCTGCTCCTCGCCGAGCACCCCGGCCCGGAGGTGTTCGCCACGCTGTGCGACGTCGAGGTGGCTGCCGGCGGCCGGGTGGCCACGGTCGCCCGGGCCGGGCACCAGCCGCCGCTGCTCGTCACCGAACGGGCTGCCACCCCGCTCCAGGCCGCCGGCGGCCCCCCGCTCGGCGTCGTCGAGGGCGCCGCCTTCCCGCCGACCCGGATCGCGCTCCCGCCGGTGTGGGCGCTCCTCTGCTACACCGACGGGCTCGTCGAGAACCTCGTCCGCGGCGAAGGCCCCGGCGAGCGCCTCGGCGACGACGGGCTCGCCCGCCTCGTCACCGACCACCTCCGCAGCGGCCACGACCTCGACCGGATCGTCACCGTGGACCTCGCCGCGCTGCGCGACGATCGTCCGGACCGCCACGCCGACGACGTCGCCGTCGTCGCCCTCGCCACCCCGGAGCGCCCGTGACCCCCGCCGCAGCCACGCCGAGCCGAGCCGACACCACCGGGGCACCCCGCCGCCGGCAACGGCCGGCGCAGGCGGAGGAGGCGGCACCGGCGGAGACAGCGGCACCGGCGGAGACAGCGGCACCGGCGGTGCCGGCGACCGCCCGGGAGTGGGTGAGCTTCGACGATCCGGCCGAGGACCGAACCTGGCTCCTCGACGCCACCTTCCTCGCCAGCGGCTGGCGCTGCCTCTACGGGGACGGCTGCCAGGGCGTCCTCACCGCGCCGGCCCCCGAGCGGCTCGAAGGGTGCTGCTCCTACGGTGCCCACTTCTCCGACGCCGACGACGTCGCCCGTGTCGAGGAGGCGGCGGCGGCCCTTCGTGCCGACCAGTGGCAGCACCGGGCGGTCGGTCGCCGGCGGGGGATCGCCGCCCGCTCGGGCCGGACCGTGACGACCCGCCTCGTCGGTGGGGCGTGCATCTTCCTCAACCGCCCCGGCTTCCCCGGAGGCGCCGGCTGCGCCCTGCACCGCGCCGCCCTCGAGGGAGGGCGGCCGCCGCTCGAGGTGAAGCCGGACGTCTGCTGGCAGCTCCCGCTCCGGCGCGAGGACCATGCCGAGGCCACCGGCCACGTCACCACCACGGTCACCCAGTGGGAGCGGCGCAATTGGGGCCCGGCCGGCGAGGAGTTCGCATGGTGGTGCACCGAGGCACCCGCCGCCTTCGGCGCCGGCGAGCCGGTCTACCGGCGTTGCGCCGACGAGCTCGTGGCGCTCACGAGCCCGGCGGTCTACGCCATGCTCTGCGACCACCTGGCGGCACGCCAGGGCTCGGGCCCCAGCGCCGGGGCCGTCCCGCTTCCCCACCCGGTCGTACGCCGCCGCACCGCGCCCTGAGCCGCGCCCTGAGCCGCGGTCTCCCGCGCCACCCGCCAGGGCCGGTCGCCGGCCGCCGTCGGACGGCGGCTCAGCCCGCCTCGCCGCCGGCGTCGCTCCCCTCGTCCTCGTCCAGCTCCTCCGACTCGTAGAGGCACCAGCTGGCGTGGTCGTCCTCGGGGTCGGCGCCGCACTCCGGGCACGGCTGGGCCACGACCTCTACGGCCCGCTTCAGGCTGCGCGCCTCCTCGAAGCGCCGATGACGTCCCTTCTTCACGAGCCGCTCCCCGGTCTTCCGCGAACGCTCCGCAGACGCTCAGGGCAGCGAGTGCGTCGCGACCCGGCACGCGGCCCTGCGTCGCGGCCCTTGCCGCCGACGATCATACCGCCCAGCCCGGGCCCGACGACGGCGGCGGGCGCCCGGACGGGCGTGGCCGAGCCCGCCGACCTGCGGGTACCGTACCGCCCATGCCCGACACCTTCGACGTCCAGGCGATGGTCGATCGCTTCCGCTCGCGCGCCGCCGCCGTCCGCCGGCGGGGCATCCCACCGATCGAGGGGGAGGACCGACGACGCTTCGTCGAGCAGATGGAGCTCGACTACATGGACTTCGCCATCCTCGGCGACGCGCAGGGCGAGCTCGTCGGCGGCGTGCTCACCCTGCGCATCGACCTGCGGCCGCCGGCCGGCGACCCAACGGGGGGCTAGCCGCGGGCGGGCGGCCGCCGGGGCGTCGCCCCGGCGAGCGTCAGCCGAGACCGCCGAGCCCCGAGATGCCGCCGGCCGCCGCGCCGAGCGCCGACAGCGGGATGGGCGCCACCTGGGCGGCAGGCGGGGCGGCAACGTGCACCGGGACGCCGAAATTCCAGCCCTGCATCAGCAGGTCGATGCCACCCTTGATCTTGGCGCCGGCGAAGCTGAGGTTGAGCGGGAGGGCGGCGTGGATCTGGACGACCTGCCCTGCGGGGTCGGCCCAGAGGGTGAGCGACAGCGCCTTCATCCCGAGGATCGACCCGAGCAGCTGCTTCACGGTGGCCGACGCCGACGCCCCGAGCCCGCCGAACACCTTCGACGGGTCGATCGTGATCTGGTAGGCGGTCGCGGCGATGCCGTGGATGGTCGCCGCGCCCACCTTGCGCGGCGGCGAGGTGCTCAGCTTGGCGAGCTGGGAGAGGAGCGTGCCCACACCGAGCCCGGTCGCGCCGTGCCCGGCAGCCGAGAGGCCGGGCACGGCGACGCCCAGCTGACCGAGCTGCTTGCTGATCGAGGCCAGCGACAGGCTGCCCCAGGTCTTGCCGGCCGGCAGGCCCGTCTTCACCCCGGGCGGCACGTGGACGTACACCGTGCCGCCCACGCGGCGCAGCTCGATCGCCGTGCCGGCGGCGGTGATGTGCAGGTCGGCGAGGGTCGGCGAGGCGACGCCGGCGATGGTCACCGCCAGGTGCTGGCCCTGCAGCGAGATCGTCTCGGTCAGCGAGAACTGCTCGGAGGTGGCGGGGGCATGGGCCACCGCCACGCTGCTCGCGCCGGCGGTGGCTGCGGCACCGGCGGTGCCGGCCAGCAGCGAGAAGCCGAGCGCCGCGCTCAACACCCGTCGGTGGTGTGCCATGAGTGATCCTCCCTCTTGGCGCCCTTGCCCCCGGTGGCTCAGGCCGTCAGGCCTCCATCATTGCCCAACTCGGCTGCCGCATCCGGCGCCCCGAGCCCGGCAGGGCGGAACGACCGCTCCTCGAGGACGAGGTCGCCCGCCTCGTCGAGGGCGAGCGACACCTCGCCGCTCGCCAACCGGCGGAGTGGCTCGCCGACCACGACGCGCCGCCACGTCGTGACGAGGCGGCCCTCGGGCCGCTCACGGAAGAAAGCGGCGAGGTCGGCGCGCGTGGCGAGCAGCGACGTGTCGATGCCGACCTGGCGCGCCCGCTCGGCGACGAAGGCCGCCCCGAGCGCCGCCGCCGGCCGGGCGACGGGCTCGGTGCCGGGGCCGGGGGGGAGCCGCAGCGCCGGGGGGTCGAGCGCCAGCCCCGCCGCCACCGCCTCGAGCAGACCCTCGGCGGCGGCGCCGCCGAGGTGGCGCCCGTCGAGGCCGCGCACGGTCTCGAGCTCGCGGCGCGACGACGGGGGTCGGTGGGCGATCGCCACGAGGGCGAGGTCGGGCAGCACGTAGCGCACCGGCTGGTCGATCTGCTGCGCCCGTCGCTCACGCCAGGCGGCGACCGACTGGGCCACTCCACGGTCCCGCCCGCGCAGCTGGCGGGCGTGCTTCAGCCGCCACCATGCCTCCTCGGGCACCGCCGGCCCGCGGCTGCGGCCGAGCAGCGTGGCGCACTCCTCCTCCGCCCAGGTGCGGCGGCCGAGCTGCTCGAGCTGCTCGCACAGCACCGCCCGCGCCTCCAGCAGGTGGGCGACGTCGCTTGCGGCATAGGCGAGCTGGCCGCTCGTGAGCGGCCGGCGCGTCCAGTCGGTCAGCTGGTCGCCCTTCTCGAGGCGCACCCCGAGGAGCCGCTCGGCGAGCGAGCCGAGCGACGGCGTGCTCATGCCGACGAACCCGGCGGCGAGCTGGGTGTCGAACAGGCGCCCCGGCACCGTCCCGCAGGCACGGTCGAGCACCTCGAGGTCCTGCTCGGCGGCGTGCAGCACGGCCAGCCCCGGGCCGTCGAGGACGCGGCCGAGGGGCGCCACGTCGACGGCGAGCGGGTCGACCACGAAGATCTCGTCGACCACCGCCAGCTGGAGCAGGGCGAGGTGCGGGAAGTAGGTCCGCTCCCGGTGGAACTCGGTGTCGAGCGCGTACGCCTCGGCGGCTGCCAGCGCCTCGAGCACCTCGGCAAAGCCGGCGTCGTCCTCGACGAGGCGGTACGCGGGGGCCGGAGCGGACGCGGGGCGGTGCGAGCCGGGGCGGCGGTGGCGGCCGACGGGAGCGCTCACCCGCCGTAGCTCATCCGCGTGTCCTCCATGCGCAACAGCTCCACCCCCTCCCCGTCCTCCTCGCCGATCGCCCCGCCGGCGTCCACGACCTCGCCGACGAACAGGCAATGCGACCCGAGCTCCACCTCCCGGGTGACCCGGCAGTCGAGGTAGCCGACCGCCTGGTCGACGACCGGTGCACCGGTGACGGGGGCGTCGTGGTAGGGCACCTCGTTCAGGGTGCGCCCGGCCGGGTCGTCGACCGCCGGCTTGACGAAGCGCCGCACGACGGACCGGTCGGACCGTGACAGGAACGACACGGCGAACACCCCTCCGTCGCGCACCAGCCCGTAGGTGTGCACCCCGACCTCGATGCCCACGCCGACCAGCTTCGGCTCGGTCGAGAGCTGGACGACCCAGTTGCCCGTCATCAGGTTGCGCCGCGCTCCTGCCCGGCTCCCGACGAGGTACAGGCCGGTCGGGATCCGCCACAGCACCCGGCGGCGTCGCCGGTCGTAGGCATCGGGGTCGCATCCCGGCGGGACAGGCCCGACCGGGCCGGCGTGCGGCGGCATCGCTGCAAGCTACCCTGCGCCGCGCCGGCGGTGCCCCTTCGCCTCGAGCAGCCGGACCCGCGCCTCGGCGGCGTGCAGCGACGCCATGGCGCGCCCCGACTCGGCCTCGTAGCGGGCGAAGGCGCCCGGCCCGAGGCGGGCCACCTCGCTGCAGTCCTGCGCCGCCCGGGCCAGGTCCAGGTAGGCCCGGTTGAGCTCGTCGGTGAGCCGCTGGTCGGGGCTGGGCAGCACACCGAGGGCATTGGCGGCGTCGGTCGCCAGCCCGTCGCAGGCCGTGTGGGTGGCCAGCAGCTTGCCCTCGGCGATGCCGCGCCCCACCTCGGCGACGTCCGTCGCCAGCAGCTGGTCGCTCTGGCCGAGCTGCGCCGTCCCTGCGAACGACCGGACCTGCAACGCGATGCTGCCATGCTGGACCGAGCATCCCGCCAGCACCGACGCCGAGGCGGCGAGCACCGCCACCATCCGCCACCGGGCGCCGGCGCGGCTGCGGGCCGGCCGCCCCCCACGTGGCGGCGCCGCAGCTGGCCGGCCCGCAAGTGGCGGCGCCGCAGGTGGCGGCGCGGGCGGTGGCGGCCCCGGAGGTCGCCGCTCAGACGAAGGCAACGAGGTGCACGTCGCGCTTGCCACGGCGAAGGAGCACGTACCGTCCGGCGATACAGCGGTCGCCCGTGAGCCGCTCGTCGCCCGGCAGCGTCGCCCGGCGGTTGTTGACGTAGACGCCTCCCTGCTCGATCGCCTGGCGGGCGGCGCGCCGTGACGCCACGAGACCGGTCCCGACGAGGGTCTCGACGAGGTCCAGGCCGCCGTCGGCCAGCTGCCCGCCGGGCAGCTCGCTGTGGGGCGCGTCGGCGAACGCCGCCAGCAGGTCGGCCTCGTCGAGGTCGACCACCGTCTCGGAGTAGACGGCCGCCGCCGCCTGCTCGGCCCGCCGGGTGGCCTCCTCGCCGTGCACCAGCGTGGTGAGCTCTCGGGCGAGCGCCCGCTGGGCCTCCCGCCGCTCCGGCGTCGTCGACGTCGCCTCGTCGAGCGCCACCACCTCCTCGAACGGGCGGAACGAGAAGAAGCGAAGGTACGTGCCCACCACCGCGTCGTCGGCGCGCAGGAAGTGCTGGTAGAAGGCGAACGGGCTGGTCTTGCGGGCGTCCAGGTACACCGCGCCGCCCTCCGACTTGCCGTACTTCGTGCCGTCCGGCTTCAGCACGAGCGGCGTCGTGAGGGCGTACGCCGTCACCCCGCGCAGCCGCCGGATGAGGTCGATGCCGGCGGTGATGCTCCCCCACTGGTCGCTCGCCCCGAGCTGCAGCGTGCACCCTTCAGCGTCGAGCAGGTGAAGGAAGTCGTAGGCCTGCAGCAGCATGTAGCTGAACTCGGCGTACGAGATGCCCTGGTCCGGCCGCTCGAGGCGCGCCTTCACGGCGTCCTTCGCCGCCATCTGGTTGACCGTCACGTGCTTGCCGACGTCGCGCAGGAAGTCGATGTAGCGCAGCGGCACCAGCCAGTCGGCGTTGTCCACGAGCACCGCCGGGGGCCGCCTGGGGCCGCCGTCGAAGTCGAGGAACCGGGCGAGCTGGGGACGGACGGCTTCGAGGTTGGCCCGCACCTGGTCGTGGGTCAGCAGGTTGCGCTCGGCCGACTTGCCACCGGGATCGCCGATCAGCGCCGTGCCGCCGCCGGCGAGCACGATCGGCCGGTGGCCGCCGAGCTGGAGGCGGCGCAGCGTGCACAGCTGGAGCAGGTTGCCCACCTGCAGGCTGTCGCTCGTCGGGTCGAAGCCGGCGTAGGCGCTCAGCCCGCCGGCGTCGAGCAGGGGGAGCAGCGCCTCGTCGCTCACCTGGTAGACGAGACCGCGACGACGAAGGTCCTCGCTGCAGCTGGCCACGGCCTCAGCCTGCCACAGCCCCGACCCCGCCCCGCCCCGGGCCCACCGTCGGGCCAGCCGGCGGGGGGCCAGCCGGCGGGGGGCCAGCCGGCGGGCCGAGCGCCGCCACCACGGCGGCGACCGCCGCCGCCTCGGCCGCCGCCTCCACCGCCCTCGAGGCCGACGGCCGCACCCGGACCACCACGAACGACGGCCCGGCGAGACCGGCGGCGATCGCAGCGTCGAGGGCCGGCA
>JAKBAA010000114.1 GCA_021809425.1 Actinomycetes bacterium
CAGGAGTCCTCGATCTCGGCGAGGGTGGTGGTGCCGTACAGGTGGGGCTCCCGGGTGCCGAGCAGGTTGAGGTTGGGCCCGTTCAGGAGGGCGAGCCGCCCGCCCACCGGCGTGCCCGCCGCCCCGACCGCTGCCCCCTCCACTGGCCCGCCCGCCGGCCCGCCCACTGCCCCCTCCACTGGCCCGGCCGCTGACCCGGCCGTTGGCCCGCTCACCGGCGTGCCCGGCGCCGGGCCGCTCCCCGGGTGGCCGGTCCGGCGAGGGCGACCGTCGGCGCCGTGCGGTCGCCGTCGCTCGTGAGGTACTCGACGACGAGGTCGCCGACCATGGCCCGGTAGTGGTCGGCCAGGGCGACGTCGGTGAGGTTGCGGTGGAAGAGGGCCCCGAAGGTGTGCTGGTTGGCCACCCGGAAGAAGCAGAAGGAGCTGATCAGCATGTGGACGTCGACAGCGTCGATCTTTCGGACGAAGTCGCCCGAGGCCCGGCCGCGCTCGAGGATGGTGGCGATGCGGTCGACGGCCGGGGTGTTCATGGAGACGAGCGAGGAGAGCTGGCGGATGTGGCGTGCCCGGTGCATGTTCTCCATGGTGATGAGGCGGAGGAAGTCCGGGTGGGCCTCGTGGTGGTCGAAGGTGAGCTCGGCGATCCGGCGGATGGCCGCCACCGGCTCGAGGTGGGCGACGTCGACCTCCTGCTCGGCGGAGCGGATGGAGGCGTACACGAACTCGAGCGCCGCCACGTACAGCTGCTCCTTGCTGGAGAAGTAGTAGTAGATCATGCGCTTGGTGGTCCGCGTCTTGGCGGCGATGGCGTCGACCCGCGTGCCGTCGAAGCCGTGCTCGCAGAACTCGGAGACGGCGACCTCGAGGATCTCCGCCCGGGTCCGCTCCGCGTCGCGTCGCGCCGGCCCGGCCTCGGCGCTCGAGATTGGATCGGCGTCCATTGCTCTCCCTGGGTGCTCCATCGGGGACGTGCCGCCAATCTAGGCGGTCCCTTGCAGGCAGCGGCGTGACGCCCCCGCTTGACGGGCCTCCCGACAGGTCCTAACGTACTAGATCGTTCATTGAGTGCGGGGGACCTCGGGGCGGGCGTGCGGTGGGCAGGCGGCGCAGCGGGGGGACGGGGGACGGGACGGACATGGCGACATCGAGCGAGGCGCCGACCCTGAGCCGCGCCGGCCAACGCCACGTGGTCGGGCTGATCGGGACGGACATCCTCGGGTCGCTGAGCCCGGTGCTGCACGAGCAGGAGGCCGAGCTGCTCGGGCTGGCGTACGTGTATCTGACGTTCGACCTGCGCGAGATGCGCATCGCCGCCGACACCGTCGGGGAGCTGGTGGGGGCGGCCCGCCGGCTGGGGTTCTCCGGCCTCAACGTGACCCATCCGTGCAAGCAGATCGTGATCGAGCACCTGGACGGGCTGTCGGCCGAGGCGGTGGCGGTGAACGCCGTGAACACGGTGGTGTTCCGGGAGGGGCGCGCCGAGGGACACAACACCGACTGGTACGGGTTCGGAGAGGCGCTCGCCCGGTTCCTGCCGGGCGCCGCCATCGACGAGGTGGTGGTGCTCGGCGCCGGGGGGGCGGGTTCGGCGGCGGTGTACGCGCTGGTGCGGGCCGGGGCCGGTCGGGTGCGGGTGGTCGACGTCGACCCGTCCCGGGCGGCCGCCCTGGTCGAGGCGCTCGGCTCGGCCGGCCTCGGCGGGGTGCTCGAGGCGGGCCGTCTGGGCGAGCTGCCGGCGCTGCTGGCCGGGGCCGACGGGCTGGTCCAGGCGACGCCGGTGGGCATGTCGTCGCGGGGCGGGATGCCCGTCGAGGCGGCGCTGCTGCGGCGGTCGCTGTGGGTGTACGACGTCGTCTACCGGCCGTTCGAGACCGAGCTGCTGCGGGCGGCGCGGGCGGTGGGCTGCCGGACGCTGAACGGCGGGCCGATGGTCGTCCTGCAGGCGGCGGAGGCGTTCCGGCTGTTCACCGGGATCGAGCCGGACGCCGAGCGGATGCTGGCGCACCTGTGCAGGATCGAGCAGGAGGAGGGGCAGCAGTGAGCCCCGGGACGCCGCTGCGGCGGTCGATCGCCACCGTGTCGGTCAGCGGGACCCTCGAGGAGAAGCTGCACGCCGTGGCCCTCGCCGGGTTCGACGGGATCGAGCTGTTCGAGCCGGACCTGCTCGGCTGCCCCTGGTCGCCGCCGGAGGTCCGTGCGCGCTGCGCCGACCTCGGGCTGCGGATCGAGCTGTTCCAGCCGCTCCGCGACGTCGAGGCGGGACCGCGGGAGGCCCACGGTGCCTGCATGGCGAGGGTGCGCGAGAAGCTGCTCGTCGCCTCGGCGCTCGGGGCGCCGGTGGTGCTCGTGTGCTCCAACGTGTCGGGCGGGGCCGTCGACGACGACGAGCTGGCCGCCGCCGACCTGGTGGAGGTGGGCGATCTCGCCGACGACCTCGGGCTGCAGGTCGCCTACGAGGCCCTCTCGTGGGGGTCGAGGGTGCGGACCTACGGGCACGCCTGGCGGATCGCCCGGCTCGCCGACCACCCCCGCGTCGGGGTGTGCCTGGACAGCTTCCACATCCTGTCGATCGGCGACTCGCCGGAGGGCATCGCCGAGATCGACCCGGCGAGGCTCTCCTTCCTGCAGCTGGCCGACGCCCCCTACGTGCGCATGGACCTGCTCGAGTGGAGCCGGCACCACCGCTGCTTCCCCGGCCAGGGGGCCTTCGACCTCGTCGACCTGACCGCCCGGGTGCTCGCCGCCGGCTACCGCGGACCGCTGTCGCTGGAGGTCTTCAACGACACCGTCCGCCGCACCGACGCGCTGGCGTCGGCGGTGGACGCCATGCGGTCGCTGCGCGCCCTCGAGGACGGCCTCGCACGGGCGGCCGCCGCCGGGGCGAGCGGGCTTGCCGGGGCCGGTGCTGCCGGGCTTGCCGGGGCCGGTGTGACCGGCGCGGCCGGGCCTGCCGGTGCCGCCGGGCCGGCCGGTGCCGCCGGGCTGGTGCTGCGGGCCCTCCCGGAGGGGAGCGAGCCGGAGGGCCTGGTCGGGGTCGAGCTGCGCGGCGACGCCCGGCTGGCGGTCGGGGTGGAGGCGGTGCTCGCCCGGATGGGCTTCGAGGGCCGCCGAGCCGAGGAGGACTGGCGGGAGGGCCGCTGGCGGAGCGGGGCGGCGGACGTGCGGGTGCGCCGCGAGCCGCGCCCGGTGGCGCTTGCCGAGCGGACGGTCGTCGGGCTGACGCTCGCCTGCCCCGACCCCGACGCCGTGGCGGACCGGGCGCGCTCGTTGCTGGCCCCGGCGGCGCCGCTCGCCGGCGGGAGCGGGTGGGAGGTGACGGCGACCGACGGGCTCGTGATCCGGGCCGTCGCCGCCCGGCCGACGGGCGCGGCAGGCCCCAGCGCGGCGGGCCCCAGCGCGGCGGGCCCCAGCGCGGAAGGCCCCGGCTCGGCCGCTCCCAGCGCAGCAGGCCCCAGCTCGGCCGGCGCCGGCGGGGTGGCGGGGATCGACCACGTGGTCGTGACGGTGACCGGCGACGAGCTGGACGAGGCGACCCTGCTGTACCGGTCGGTGCTGCTGCTGGAGGCGCAGCCGGGCGAGGAGCTGGCCTCGCCGGACGGGCTGGTGCGCAGCCGGGCGCTGGTCGGGCGCCGGGGCGGCCGGGCGGGGTGCGCCCGGATCGCCCTGAACGCGCCGGCGCTCGCGGGGAGCCGGGCGGGGCTGCACGAGCGGGAGCACGTGGCGTTCAGCTGCAACGACATCTTCGGGGTGGTGGCGCGGTGGCGGCAGGCGGGGGTGCCGGTGCTGGACATCCCGGGGAACTACTACGACGACCTGCGGGTGCGCCTGGGCGTCGACGGCGCGCTGCTCGAGCAGCTGCGGGCGCTCGGGGTCCTGTACGACGTGGACGGGGCCGGCCGGACGTTCCTGCACTGCTACACCGAGGCGGTCGGCGGCGGGCTGTTCTTCGAGCTGGTCCAGCGTGGCGACGGCTACGACGGCTACGGGGCGGGCAACGCCGCCGTCCGGATGGCCGCCCAGCGCTGGCGGGAGCGGGCGGCGCTGGTGTCGTGAGCGGGGCGGTCGGGGTGCAGGCGGGTCGGGGGACTGGGGAGCCAGGGGGAACGAGGGTGGAGAAGGCACCGACGCTGCGGGTGCGGGGCGTGACGAAGCGGTTCGGCGGGGTCGAGGCGCTGCGCGGGGTGGACCTCGAGGTGGGTGCCGGGGAGGTGGTCGGCCTGGTGGGCGACAACGGGGCCGGCAAGTCGACCCTGGTCAAGATCCTGTCCGGGGTCCAGCCGCCGACGACCGGCTGGATCGAGCTGGACGGCGAGGAGCAGCGCTTCGAGCGCCCGGTCGACGCCACCCGGGCGGGGATCGCCACCGTCTACCAGGACCTGTCGCTCGCCATGCAGCGGAGCGTGGCGGCCAACTTCTTCCTCGGCAGGGAGCTGACGCGCCCGGGCATCCTGGGGCGCCGCCTCGGCCTGCTCGACCGCCGGCTGATGGACCGGCGCACCCACGAGTCGCTGTCCCAGCTGCTCACCCGGGTCCCCGACGTCCGCACGGCCTGCCGCACCCTGTCGGGCGGCCAGCGCCAGGGCCTGGCCATCGCCCGGGCGGTGACCTGGTGCGACCGGCTGCTCATCCTGGACGAGCCGACGAGCGCCCTCGGGGTGGAGCAGCAGCGGGAGGTGCTCGAGATCATCCGCCGCGCCCGGCAGACCGGGGTGGCCGTGCTGTTCGTGAGCCACCAGATGCACGACGTCGTTGCCGTGTGCGACCGGGCCGTGGTGCTCCGCCTTGGCGGGGTGGCGGCCGTGCTCGAGGGGGAGGAGCTGCACGTCGACAACCTGGTCGGCTACATCACCGGGGCCCTCGCCCCGCGTGAGCCGGCGCCGTCGGCGAACGGTGGGGGCGGTGGTGGCCGTGGCTGAGGCACCGACGGTGCTGCGCGCCTCGCCGGTCGGGGCGGTCGTGACCGGGGAGCGTCCCCCGCAGCCCTACGAGCACCGCCGGCCTACCTGGGGCCAGCGGGCGCAGCTGGGCGGCCAGCTCTGGCTGGTGTGCGTGCTGGCCGTCGTCATCGCCGCCTTCTCGCTGCGGTCGTCGTCGTTCCTCAGCCAGGCGAACTGGCTCAACACGGCGCTGACCGCCACCGAGGTGCTGCTGCTGGCGGTCGGCCAGACCTTCGTGATCATCACCGGCGGCATCGACCTGTCCGACGGGGCGGTGCTCGGGCTGTCGGGGATGGTGGCCGGCTGGGTGATGGCATCGCTCGGCGGCTCGAGCGCCGGCGACCCCACCCTGGTCGTGGTGGCAGGGCTGGCGAGCGGGCTCGTCCTCGGGGTCGCCGTCGGCCTCGTCAACGGCCTGCTGGTCGCCCGCTACCGGATCCCGGCCTTCGTCGTCACCCTGGGCACCCTCGGCATCTGCACCGGGATCGCCGACCTCGTGGCGAACGGCCAGGAGATCTCCAACCTCCCGGGGGCCGTCGGGACGATCGGGAGCACGAACCTGTTCGGCTGGATCCCGATCCCGGCGCTCGTGGCCTTCGTGCTCACCGTCGCCGCCGCCGGGCTGCTCCGGCTGACCCGGTTCGGGGAGCACACCCTGGCGCTCGGGGACAGCCGGGACGCCGCCGTCCGGGCGGGCATCCGCGACCGGAGCCACCTGGTGCGGGTGTACGTCCTGTCGTCCACCCTCGCCGCCGTCTCGGGGATGCTCGTCATGACCCGCCTGGCGGTGGCGTCGCCCACCTCGGGGTCGAACGACGAGCTGAACGCGATCGCCGCCGTCGTCATCGGCGGGGCCAGCCTGTTCGGGGGCAAGGGGACCATCCTCGGCTCGTTCCTCGGCACGGCGCTCATCTCGGTGCTGCTGACCGGCCTGATCATCGTCAACGTGCCGCCGTTCTGGCAGCTGATCGCCGTCGGCGCCGTGCTCGTCGCCGCCGTGTACGTCGACCAGGTGAGGGAGAGGAGGCTGCGCTAGGGAGGCGGCGTGCGCCGTGCGCGGCGATCCGCCGGAGCGCCCGCCGTCGGCGGCGCCGGCGAGGTGGGGTCGAGAGGTCGAACGACCATCCAACGACAATCCAACGACATGGAGGGGGAAGCATGCGAAGGTCGACAGCAAGGCGCCTGGCTGCAGGGGCGGCGGGGGTGCTCGCCACGTGCGGGCTCCTCGGCGGCGCGGCGGCGGCATCGGCGACGGGGCACCGCCAGGTGGCCCGGGCGGCCAAGGTGACGATCGCCTTCGTCCCCGGGGCGACCGGGGTCGGGTTCTACAACTTCATGGAGCAGGGCATCAAGGCGCAGGCCGCCAAGTACGGCTGGTCGACCGTCTACCAGGGCTCGCCCAACTTCGCCCCGGCGTCGCAGACCCCGGTGGTCGAGGCGGTGTGCGCCCGCCACCCGACGGCGCTGCTCGTGGCGCCGACCGACCCGGTGGCGATGGAGCCGGCCATCCGCCGGTGCATGAGCGAGGGGATCCTCGTCCTCACGGTCGACACCGGGCTCAAGGACACGAGCGGCCTCGTGGCGGCCATCACCTCGGACAACGTCCAGGGCGGCGAGGCGGCGGCGGCGTTCGTGGCCGCCCAGCTGCACGGCAAGGGGCAGGTCGCCACGCTCAGCCTCAACCCGACCGCCACCACCGAGGCGCTCCGGGTGGAGGGCTTCCGCAAGGGCCTCCAGCGGTTCCCCGGCATCAAGGTGGTGGCCAACGAGTACACCGGCCAGAGCGAGTCGACCTCGGAGACCGACGCCAGCGCCATCCTCACCGCCCACTCCGGGGTCGGTGCCTTCTTCGGGGCCGGTGAGCCGAACGCCGAGGGGGCGGCCCTCGCCGCCAAGGGCAAGCACCTGGTGATCGTCGGCTACGACGCCGACCCGTCGGCCATCCAGGACCTCCGCAGCGGGCTGATGAGCGCCACGGTCGCCCAGCAGCCGGCCAAGGAGGGCCAGCTGGCCGTCGAGGACGTCCACGACGTCCTCACCGGCCACCGCTCGGCGGTGAAGAAGTCGGTGCAGCTCCCCAACGTGCTCATCACCTCTGCGGCGGTTCGTGCAGGCAAGGACCGCCAGTACTACTACCCGGCCGGCTGAGCCCGGCCCAGCCGGCACGGCCTGCTGAGCCCGGCACAGCCGGCCCAGCCGGCCCAGCCGGGCACGGCCGTCACGTCCGTCTCGGGCCCGCACGGTGGCTTGCAGCATCGCCACCGTGCGGGCCCGGTCGCGTCACCGGGGGGGGCGCCGACGGCGGGACGCGGCTCGAGGTGCGACGGGACGCGTTCAACAGTGACCTCCCGCCGGTCGATAGAGAGGGAGCGACGATCGAAAGGGGTCGCGCCGTGGGCGCCATCAGCGAGCAGGTCGTGGAGCCGCTCGACGGTCGCGTGGCGGTCCGGGACGACCTCCGGTCGCTGTGCGTCGAGACCCTTCTTGCCTGCCCGGAGGAGCGGGTCTACTTCAAGGACCTGTCCGGCCGGCGCATCCTGGCGAGCGCCGGCTCCCTCGGCGGGCTGGCCTTCGGGGGCCCGCCGTCGGACGTGGTCGGGAAGACCGACGCCGAGGTGTTCCGCGGCGGGCTGGCCGACTCGGCGAACGCCGACGACCGGCACATCCTCGAGACCGGCGAGACGATCGTGTGCCCGGTGCGCAAGGTGACGCTCCCCGAGCGGGGCGACATGTGGTTCCAGACCACCAAGATGCCGCTGCGGGACCGGGCGGGGCGGATCATCGGGACGTTCGGCATCACGAAGGACCTGACGGCGCAGCTGGAGGCCGAGCGCGCCCTCGAGCACCTGGCCTGGCACGACCCGCTGACGGGCCTGCCCAACCGCAAGCGCATCCTCGACCGCATCGCCCACCTGCTGGAGCGCTCCCGCCGCGGCCTGTCGAGCGACGCGATCGCCTTCTTGGACTTGGACGACTTCAAGGAGATCAACGACACCCTCGGCCACCAGGCCGGCGACGAGCTGCTGGTCGCCGCCAGCCGCCGCCTCGTCGAGGCGGCCCGGCCCGGCGACACGGTCGGGCGGCTCGGGGGCGACGAGTTCGTGGTGCTGTTCGACGGCGACGCCCCGCCGAGCGTGTTCGACGCCCTCGCCAGCCGGCTGCTGGCGGCGTTCCGCCGGCCGTTCGACCTCCCGGGGTCGCCCCGCCCGGTCGCCGTGTCGGCGAGCGTGGGGATCGCCGAGGTGCGGGGCGACGACCCGGGCGACGCCCTGTGCGACGCCGACCTCGCCCTGTACGGGGCAAAGGCGGCCGGCAAGCGGCGGGCGGTCGTGTTCTCCCCGACCATGCACGTCGCCGCCCAGCACCGCCGCCAGCTGCACGCCGACCTGGAGCAGGCCCTCGGCAACGACGAGCTGTTCCTGCTGTACCAGCCGGTCATCGACCTGCACACCCGGGCGACGTGCGGGGTCGAGGCGCTGCTGCGCTGGCGCCACCCGCGGCGGGGCGTCGTGCTGCCCGACCAGTTCATCGGCGAGCTCGAGTCCACCGGCGGGATCTGCGCCGTCGGCGCCTGGGTGCTCCGCCAGGCGTGCGCCCAGGCGAGCCGCTGGGCGGCCCGCGGGCACCGCTGCACCATGGCCGTCAACGTGTCGGCCGAGCAGCTGGCCAACCGGCACTTCGAGGAGGACGTCCGGGTCGCCCTCGACGAGAGCGGGCTCGACCCGTCCCTGCTCGTGCTCGAGCTGACCGAGTCCGTCCTCGTCGGCGACCGCGGCGGGGCCGTGGCCCGCCTGGCGCGACTGCGGCGCCTCGGCGTGCGCATCGCCCTCGACGACTTCGGCACGGGCTACTCGTCGCTCTCCTATCTCGGGACGTTCCCGGTCGACATCTTGAAGATCGACCGGTCCTTCGTCGCCGACGTCGCCACCTCGGCCGAGTCGGCCGCCGTCGCCCACGCCCTCGTCGAGCTGGCCCGCGCCCTCGGCCTGTCCACGGTCGCCGAGGGGATCGAGCGGCCCGACCAGCTGTGCTGGTTCCGCCGCGAGCGGGTCGAGGTGGGCCAGGGCTTCCTCTTCTCCGAGCCCGTCGAGCCGGCCGCCATCGAGGCGCTGCTCGACGGCGGGCCGCTGGCGGACGCCCGCCACGCCGCCGGCTGAGCGGCCGGAAGGTCGGGGGCGTCTCGGAGGCGAGGCG
>JAKBAA010000115.1 GCA_021809425.1 Actinomycetes bacterium
CGCCCAGGCCGCCCAGGCGGTGGCCCAGGCCGCCCAGGCCGCCCAGGCCGCCCCGGCGGCCCCGGCAACCCCGGCGGCCCCGGCAACCCCGGCAACCCCGGCGGCCCCGGTGTCCCCGGTCGTCCAGCAGGCCGCCGCTGCTGCTGCCGCGGCGGCAGCCGGTGCCGGGCCCCTCGGCACGGGACCGCTCGTCGAGGTCGGCCAGTCGGCCGCCGGCAACGCCGCCGTCCAGGCAGCCGAGCAGTACCTCGGGGTGCCCTACCAGTGGGGCGGGTCCACCAGCACGGGGATCGACTGCTCGGGGCTCACCATGGTGGCCTGGCAGCAGGCCGGCGTCAGCCTCGCCCACTCGGCCTGGTACCAGTACAACGAGACCAAGCACGTCTCGCTCCAGCAGCTCGAGCCGGGCGACCTGCTCTTCTACGCCTTCGCCAACGACGGCCCCGACCCGATCACCCACGTCGCCATGTACGTCGGCGCCGGCCCCTACGGCAGCCAGACCATCCTCCAGGCGAGCCAGCCCGGCCAGCCGGTGGCGTTCGCCCCGATGTACTACCAGGGCCTCGTCGGCGCCGGCCGGCCCAGCTGACCTGGCTGGGACCGCGCCTCAGCGCGGCGGCGACCCGCCGAGGAAGTGGGACAGGTAGTGGGCGCGCCGTTCCACCCACTCCTCGGAGGTGAGGGCGTAGCGCACGTGGTCCTCCCAGCGACCGTCGATCTCGAGGTAGCGCAGGGCGATCCCCTCGCCCCGCAGCCCGAGCTTGCGGGCCACCCGGCGGCTCGGCGCGTTCCGCGGCACGATCGCCACCTGCAGGCGGTGCAGCCGTAGCCGCTCGAAGGCGAACTGGAACAGCACGACGCACGCCTCCGGCACGTAGCCGTTGCCGGCCACGGCCTCGTCGATCCAGTAACCCACATAGCCGCTCTGGAACGCCCCACGCTGGATCGACGACAGGTTGACCTCGCCGGCGAACCGGTCGCCGACGAAGATGCCGAACCCGTACCCCGTCCCGAGCTGCGCCTCCCGGCCGCGCAGGGCGCACCGGGCGATGAAGCTCGCACGGTCCTCCGACGGGTACGGGGCACCGGCCGGGCGCGGCTCCCAGCGCACCAGCCAGTCTCGGCAACGCGTCCGCACCTCGCTCCACACGGGGTAGTCGTCGTTGCGCAGCGGTCGGAGCACGACGCGCCGGCCGGGCAGCTCGGCACCGAGCTCCGCCGCCGTCATCCCACGCGCCTCGCGCACCACCCTCACATGGTGGCAGATTCTCTCGGGCCGCCACGGTGCCTACACTCGCTCCTGGCCTCCCGCCGCCTCCCGCCATGACCGACCCGACCCCGTCCCCGCCGCAGCCGTCAGCGAGCGCCGAGCCGGGCAGCGCCCGCCCCGTCCTGCTCGTCGACCTCGCCCCACCGTCAGCCGCCCTCCTCGCCCCGGCCCTCACCCGCCGCGGCGCCGACGTCCGGCTCGTCGACGGCACCCGACCCGACGACCTCCCCGACCTGCTGGCCGGCTGGCCCGGCGCCACCGTCGTCGCCACCGGCGACGACCTCCGGCCGGCCCCCGGCGAGACCGCCGCCGCCGCCGGCCGCCGGCTCGCCACCGCGGCACGGCGCTGGCGGTCGCTCCTCCCCGTGCTCGACGGCCGACCCGCCTACCTCCTCTCCGGCCTCCCCGATCCAGCCGGCGCCGTCGCCGGGGTTGCCACCTTCCTCGGCCTCGACCGGCCGGGAGACACGGAGGCCGCCGGACAGGACACCGGGCGGGCGGCGGCGACCACCGACGCCGAGGCGGCCGACGGCGGGCTGTCGGCCCTGCTCGACGGGCTGGCCGGCCCCCATCCCCGCTTCGCCTGTCCGCCCCTGCCCCCCGAGCACCCGCTCGCCGCCGCCCTCGCCGTCGCCGAGGCCGAGGCGGCCGAGCTCGCCGGCGCCCTCGAGTGGGCGGCCCGGCGGATCGAGCCACTGCTGCGCACCGAGGCACCGGAGGACGGCGGGACGATCTCCTCGGTCGCCCTCGCCGGCGGGGCCGGCGGCGATCCCGGGCTGGGCGGCCCGTACCCGATCAACGCCAGCGAGGACCGGGCGGGGTACCACGACTGGCTGCGCCAGCGCCGCCGGCCGGTCCGCCTCGACGGGCCGCCCGTCCTGCACCCCGCCACGGCGCCGCCGGCGGCAGGGACGGCACCGGCCGTGAGCGTGGTCGTCCCGGTCCACCGGCCACCGCTGTGGGCGCTCGAGCGCTGCGTCGCCTCGGTGCTCGCCCAGGACCTGGCCAGCTGGCAGCTGTGCCTGTGCGACGACGGGTCGGGCGACCCGGCCCTGTCGGCGCGCCTCGCCGAGCTGGCTGCCCTCGACCCCCGCATCGCCCTCACGGCGCGCCCCGAGCCCGGCGGGATCTCGGCGGCGACCAACGCCGCCCTCACCCTCGCCACCGGAGAGCTCGTCGCCTTCCTCGACCACGACGACGAGCTGTCGCCGCACGCCCTCCGGCTCGTCGTCGAGGCCGCCACCGCCGAGCCGACCGCCGACGTCGTGTACACCGACGAGGACAAGCTCGACGCCGACGGGGAGCGCTACGACCCGTTCTTCAAGCCCGAGTGGTCCCCCGACCTGCTGCTCAGCTACGCCTACCTCGCCCACCTGACGGCGGTGCGCCGGTCGCTCGTCGCCGAGCTGGGCGGCCTGCGCAGCGAGCTCGACGGCAGCCAGGACTGGGACCTGGCGCTGCGCGCCACCGAGCGGGCCCGCGCCGTCGTCCACGTGGCCGACGTCTGCTACCACTGGCGCAGCCTGCCCACCTCCACCTCGTCGGGCGCGGCGGCCAAGCCGTGGGCCTTCGAGGCCGGCCGGCGCGTCCTCGAGGACGCCCTCGCCCGCCGCGGCGGGGGCGAGGTCGTCCAGTCGCCCCGCTTCCCCGGCCGCTACCACGTCCGCCGGGCGCTCGCCCGGCGGCCGCTCGTGAGCGCCGTCATCCCCTTCCGGGACGAGCCGGCCCTGCTCGCCACCTGCGTCGCCTCCCTGCGCGCCGCCCCCGGCTACGACCGCTTCGAGCTGGTCCTCGTCGACAACGGCAGCGAGCTGCCCGAGACCGCCGAGCTGCTCGAGCGGCTGACCGGCCAGCCCGGCGTGCGGGTCCTTCGGGACCCCCGCCCGTTCAACTGGGCCGCCATCAACAACGCCGCCGCCGAGCAGGCCGAGGGCGAGCTGCTGCTGTTCGCCAACAACGACATCGAGGCCCACGTGCCCCGCTGGCTGCACGCCATGGTCGGCCACGCCCTGCGGCCCGAGGTGGGCGCCGTCGGGGCACGCCTGCTGTACCCCGACCAGACCATCCAGCACGCCGGGGTCGTCATCGGCCTCGGCGGGATCGCCGGCCACGTGCTGCGCGGGCTCCCGGCCGACCAGCCCGGGTACGCCTCGATGGCCATCCAGACCCGCAACTGCTCGGTGGTGACCGGCGCCTGCATGATGGTCCGCCGTGACGTGTTCGAGCAGATCGGCCGCTTCGACGAGGAGCTGCCGGTCGCCTTCAACGACGTCGACTTCTGCCTGCGGCTCCGCGAGAAGGGCTACCTGCTCGTCTACGAGCCCCTCGCCGAGCTCGTCCACCACGAGTCGCGCAGCCGCGGCCACACCGACGACCTGGCCGAGGGCGAGCGCATCGTCGAGCGCTGGGCCCCGGCCATCGTGGCGGGCGACCCGTACCTGAACGCCAACCTCAGCCACTGGAGATACTGGTGCCCGCTGTCGACCGCCCAGGAGGACTACCGATGGAAGACCTACCTGGAGACGTCCATGTCGACGCCCAGGTCGTCGTCGACCACCTGAGGGCCCTCGCCGCGGCGCCGTCGTCCACGCCGCGCACCTGGCTCCCCCAGGCCACCTTCGACGCCCTCCAGATCCGGGCCGACCGGGAGCCGATCCACCTCAACCTCGCCCTCCACCACCTCCACCAGAAGTGGAACATGGACGCCACCCGGCCCCTCCCGGAGGGCACCGGCTGGCAGACCTCGCTGAAGCGGACCGTCGCCAAGTTCGTCGACCACCACCTCCACCGGTACTTCGTCGAGGAGCAGGACTTCCGGGCCGCCACCGCCCAGTCGATCGACGCCCTCGCCTACCGGATCGACGAGGTGTCCACCTCCGACTTCCGCGCCCTGCTCGACCTCGTCCGGGCCGACCTCGCCGACCTGGCCCGCCACGTCGACGAGCAGATCGACGCCCGCCTCGCCGAGCACCCCCCGCCCGGCGACCCGGCGCGGTGAGCGCCGCCGGCCGGTCCGCACCGGACGAGGGCGGCGCCACCCAGCAGCCCCCCGGCATCGTGAGCGCCATCGCCGAGGTCGCCGGCTCGGCGGCGGTCGAGGCCGCCTGGGCGCGCACCGAGGCGGCCGCCATGGCGATGGCCGACCCGGCCGACAACCGGCCCCCGGTGGCCCTCGTCACCGGCCACTGGGGGGACGGCCACGAGGAGGTGGTGGCGACCACCCGGCTGTTCGCCGGCGCCCTCGCCCGCCACGCCCGGGTCCAGGTGCTCCATCTCGTCCCCGACGATCCCGGCCGGCCCGCCGCCCGGCCGGTGGAGGCCGACAGCATCTTCCCGGTCCACCACCTCCCGGTGGCCGGTGCCCGGCCGCTGCTCGCCGGGGTCGTCCACGCCGCCCTCGGCGAGGCCGGGGCGCGCCGGCCCCCGGCGGCCGCCCGCCCGCTGCTGCGCCGCCTCGCCGGCCGGTCCCCCGGCCTGGAGGAGGCGCTCGCCGACACCGCCCCGGGCCACGTCGTCCTCGTCGGCCACCGGCTCCCGCTCGACCCGGCTTCCCTCGGCCGGCGCTCGGCACCGGGCGCCCCCCGCGTCGTGGCCCTGCCGTGCACGGCGAGCACCGCCCACCTCGCCGACGGGCCGCTCGCCGCGCTGCTCGAGCGGGCCGACGCCATCGCCTACCTCCATCCCGGCGAGCGCCACGCCCTCCAAGCGCTCGGCCACGACCGCCTGGTCCCGCTCGACCTCGCCCTGCCGCTCAACCGCCGCGCCGTGGTCCACCCGCTGTTCGGCGTCAGCTTCTTCGCCCCCTACGTGCTCCTCCTGCGCAGCTTCCCCCCCGGCGGGGCCCGCTTCCGGCGCTCGCTCACCCACGAGCTCGCCATCCGTCGCCTCGGCCGCTCGGCGGCGGAGGTGGACGGCGACCGTTGGCGGGTGAGCGACGCCGAGGGGACCCTCCCGCTGCCGGTCACCCCGACGCGGGTCAACCTGTGGCGCCTGATGGCCCATGCCGAGCTCACCATCGACCTGCGCCCTGCCGGACCGCTCGGGCGGGAGGCGCTCGAGTCGATGCTCCTCGGCACCCCCGTCGTGGTCCCCGAGGGGAGCGCTGCCATGGCCCACGTCGAGGCTGCCGGCGGCGGCCTGTGGTACCGGGACCTGCGCGAGCTCGTCGACGCCGCCCAGGCGCTGCTCGACCCGGCCCTCCGGGCCCGCATGGGCGCCCAGGGCGCCACCTACGCCGCCGCCCACCACAGCGGGATGGACGACTTCGTCGAGCGCGTCGGCGCCCTCGTGCTCGGCCCCTGAGGTGCGCGCCCTCGTGACCGGCGGCGCCGGCTTCATCGGCGCCGCCCTCGTCGGCCGGCTGCTCGGCGAGGGCGTGGAGGTGACCGTCGTCGACGACGGCTCGGCCGCCGGCTGGTCCCGCCTCGAGCCGCTCGGCGGCCGGCTGGCCCTCCACCGCCTCGACGTGCGCGACCCCGGGCTGCCCGCCGTCGTCGACGGCGCCGCCCCCCACGTCCTGTTCCACCTCGCCGCCCAGGTCGACGTCGGCCGGTCGGTGGCCGACCCGCTGCAGGACGCCAGCGTCAACGTGCTCGGCACCCTCGCCGTCCTCGAAGCCGCCCGCCACCTGACCCGGCCGGCCCGGGTGGTCCTGGCGGCGAGCGGCGGCAGCTGGCATGGGCCCGAGGCGGCCCTCGTGCGGCCCACCCCCGAGACCGGCGCCCGCGGGCCGGTGTCGCCCTACGGGCTCTCCAAGGCGGCCGGCGTCGACTACCTGGACCTCTACCGCCACCTCCACGGCCTCGAGGGGTGCGCCCTCGCCCTCGCCAACGTCTACGGGCCCGGCCAGGACGGTGGCGGAGAGGCGGCGGTCGTCCGCGCCTTCGTCGAGGCGGTCGCCACCGGGTGCGACCTCCTCGTGCACGGCGACGGCGAGCAGACCCGCGACCTCGTCTACGTCGACGACGTCGTCGACGCCTTCTGGCGGGCCGCCACTGCCCCGGCGGTCGCCGGGGGCCCCGCCCGCTACAACATCGGCACCGGCCACGAGACGACCGTCAACGAGCTCGCCCGCCTCCTCCTCCACCGCTCCGGGCGCCACCTCGGGGTCCGCCACGGGCCGGCCCGCCCCGGCGAGGTGCGCCACAGCAGCCTCGACCCCACCCTCGCCGCCGATCGGCTCGGCTGGCGCCCGGTCACCACGCTCGACGACGGGCTCGCCGCCACCCTCGCCTGGCGCCTCGGCGGTGCCGGCCCGGCCGAGGCCGACCGGGCGGGCCGGGCCTAGCCGGCGCCAGGCCCCCCGCCGCACCGGCCGCCGGCGCCCGGCAGCAGGCCCCGCGAGAGGTCGAGGACGAGCCCGTCCAGGATGTCTGCCTCGCTGTGCACCGAGGCCACCCGCCCGAGGGCGCCGAGCACCGCCGCCAGGGCGACCGCCCCGCCGGCGATCACCTCGGCCCGGGCTGGCTCGACCGCCAGCAGCGCCCGCCGTTCCTCGAGCGTGGCGGCGGCGAGCCGGGCAGCCAGCGCCTCGACGGTCGACCGGTCGAGCCGGGCCAGGTGGACCCGGGCGCGGTCGTACCGCTCGAGCCCGGCCGCCAGGGCCGCCAGCACGGCCGAGGTCCCGGCGACCGTCACCACCGACGGCGGCGCCGCCAGCTCGGGGTGCGCCGCCACCGCCTCCCCGACCAGGTCGGCCACGTAGCTCCGGGCCGCCGCGAGCCCCTCGCCGGACGGCGGGTCGCCGGCGAGGAACCGCTCGGTCACGCGCACGCACCCGACCGCCAGCGACACGGCGGCCGCCGGCCTCCCCGGCGGCCCACCGGCCACGAGCTCGGTCGAGCCGCCCCCGAGGTCCACCACGAGGAACGGCCCGGACCACGGCGCCAGGTCCCGCGTGGCCCCGAGGTAGGCGAGCCGCCCCTCCTCCTCCCCCTCCAGCACCTCGGGCACCACCCCCAGCAGCTCCGACGCCGGCCCGAGCAACGCCTCGGCGTTGGCGGCGTCCCGTGACGCCGACGTCGTCACCACCCGCACCGCCGTCGCCCCCAGCTCGCCCACCAGCCGGGCGTAGCCCGCCAGCACCTCGAGCGTCCGCCCGACGGCCGCCGGGGCGAGCCGGCCCGTCGCGTCCACCCCCTCCCCGAGGCGCGTGATCCGCATCCGCCGGGCCAGCGGCAGGCTGGCCCCGGCGCTCACGAGCAATCGGGTCGAGTTGCTCCCGCAGTCGACCGCCGCCACCACCGGCCCCAGCTCGGGCGCCTCGGCAGCCAGCCGGCCCGCCACCCACGCCCCGACCGGGTCGTCGCCCCCGGCCAGGTACCAGGCCAGGTGGGCGTGCAGGCACTTCACCCCCTCCCGCGTGCCGCCCACCCCACCCGACGGCCGCGGCCCCTCGTGGCCGGCCGGCACGGCACCGTCCCGCTCCGCCGCGTACCGGCGGTGCGCCTCGGCCAGCGCCGCCGGGTCGACCGCCGCCGCCGCCTCCCGCACCCCGCCGCCCGACTCGAGCCGACCCACCGCCGCCTGCAGCCGGCGGCCGACCAGCCAGTACCGGGTCGGCATCGGCCGGCCGTCGGCCAGCAACGGGGCGTTGCGCAGCACCACCGGCTCGCCGCCCTCGTCGCGCACCACCACCTCGAAGGCGCCCTCCGGCGCCCGCCCGAGCAGGGCGGTCACCGCCGCCATGTCCGGTCCCGCCGCCGGGCCGCTGCCGGGGCTGCCGGGGCTGCCGGGGCTGCCGGGGCTGCCGGGGCTGCCGGGGCTGCCGGGGCTGCCGGCGAGGCTCACCCGAGCAGCCGGGTCAGGTCGAGCTGGCCGGCCAGCTCGGGGCGCGCCTGCCACAGCACGGCGAGCGGCCCCGACAGCGGCAGCAGCGCCCAGCTCGGTGCCTCCAGCCGGACGAGCCCGGCCGGCTGGCCACGCCGCACGCCGACGAGCACCGGCACCCCGCCGGCCGGCGCCTCGACGAGGGCCGCCCATGCCGCTGCCACCCGCGCCGACGGCGACCGGCGCAGCTCGCCGCCGTGAGCCACGACCACCGCGTCGTGGCCGTTGCGGGCCGCCCAGTCGATCGCCACCCGGCCGCACGACGCCTCGTCGGCCGCTGGCGCGTCGTCCAGCAGCACCGTCGCCCCTTCCGGCACCGCCCCCGCCAGCTCGGCCACCACCACCACGGCAAGGACCTCGTCGGCGCCACAGGCCAGCGCCGCCCCCACCGCCTCGGTGATCCCGGCGCCGTGGCGCCACGGTGCGAGCACGGCGGCGAGGACGGTCACCGCCGAAGCGTACCGGCCCGGCCACCGCCGCCAATTGCGACCGGCAGGCCCGACGGCTAGGTTCCGCGACGTGCGCCCGGCCGCCGTCGGTCGACGTTTCGCGGCCCTTGCCGCTGCGCTGGCCCTCACCTGGACCGTCGCCGGGACCACCGCTGGCGCCACCGGCTCGACCGGTAGCGCCAGCGGGGCCTCCGGCGCCTCGCTGCGGGCGCGCGCAAACGAGGTCGCCGCCACCGTCGCCACCGACACCGCCACGCTGCAGCGGCTCGGCGTCGCCTACGTGGCCGCCGGCCGCGCCGCCGCCGGCGACCGCGCCGCCGCCGCCCGCCTCGCCGGCCAGGCGTCCCGCGCCACGGCCGGCATCAACGCCGACCTCGCCCTGCTCCGCAGGGCTGCCGTCGATGCCTACGTGAGCTCGGGCAGCACCACCACGCTCGGCGCCGACCTCGAGCAGCGCCCCGACGTGCTCGCCCTCAGCCGCACCTACCTGGACGCCGCCGCCGCCCGCCTCGACGAGGCCACCACGAGCCTCACCCTCGAGCGCATCCGGTTGCGCCGGGCACTCGCCGCCGAGCGCCAGGCCG
>JAKBAA010000028.1 GCA_021809425.1 Actinomycetes bacterium
TATGCGGGAAGCCGGGGCATCGGTCAAACAGTAGATGGCGATATTCAGCATCGCTGCTATAGATCGGTCGGCACGTGCGGGCCGGGTCCGGCAAGGGCCGGCCGGCGAGTGGGAAGCCGGGACCGCCCGAGGGTACGCGGCCGGTTCGAGCACGGAGGGGACGGCCGGGCTGCGGGCGACGACCGGTGCCCGGACGCGGAGAAGGGCCGGTGGGGGACCGGCCCTTCTCTCAAGACCAGGCAGGACGGAGGGGGGATTCCGTGTCTCCTGCGGTCGTGGGTTCAGTATGCGGGAAACAGGAGCATCGGTCAAACAGCAATCTGCGATATCTACCATCGACAAAAGTGATGGTTAGCGCACGCCGGGGCGGCGCAACGCCGATCGAGCGGCGGGCTCGGTAGGGTTCAGCGAGGCCGGCCGTCGGGGGTCGTCGGGCAATGGAGGCAGAGATGGGCATCCGCGAGGCGCTGACGAGCTCGGACCCGGGCTCGCTGTCGTCGGCACTGCGACGGCGCCGGTACGCCCGCTTCCTCGCCACGTTCCCCGGGCTGGGGGAGATGCGGGTGCTCGACCTCGGTGGCCGCCCGGGGACCTGGTTGGGGCGCGACGTGGTGCCGGCGGCGGTGGTGTGCGTCAACCTGGAGGCCCACGAGGCACCGCCCGGGCCGGTGGTCGCCGTGCAGGGGGACGCCTGCGACGCCGAGGCGATCGGTCGGCTGGGAAGGTTCGACCTGGTGTACTCGAACTCGGCCATCGAGCACGTGGGTGGGCACGCCAACCGGCGTCGGTTCGCCGACTCGGTGGAGGTGGCGGCCGACCGGTTCTGGATCCAGACGCCCAACCGGTACTTCCCGATCGAGCCGCACGCCGTGTGGCCCGGCTTCCAGTTCCTTCCGTTCGGCGCCCGGCGGTTCGTGGCGGCGCGGTGGCCGCTCAGCCCGCTCGGGACCGGCGGGGACCTGGACGACGAGATCCTCGCCATCGACCTGCTGTCGGCGAGCGAGCTGCGCCACTACTTCCCGCAGGCGACGATCTGGCGGGAGCGTGTGGCCGGGCTGACCAAGTCGCTCGTGGCACTGCGCGCCTGACCGACCCCTCCGGGGAGGGCACGGACGGCACGGACGGCACGGGGTCGACCGCCGGCGGTGCGGCGGGCGTCGACGGGGCGCTTCCGCTGCCGGCGGCAGGTGGCCGCGTAGGATCACCTCGCCGGAGGGACCGGCCGGTCGCGGTGGGGTGGTGATGGGCGAGGAAAGCCGAGTCGTGGAGCAGGTCCGGATCTGGCGCGACGACCTGCTCGGCCCCACACGCGGCAGCAACCTGCTGCGCTTCGAGCACCTGAAGGTCGGCAGCCTGGAGGTGACCCACCCGCGCCCGGAGACCGTGCGGTCGCGCCTCGTGCAACCAAACAGCCCGGGTTGGGTGTTCGAGGGGGCACCCGGGCGGGAGCGGGACGACGGCGGCGTGAGCGAGGTCCTCGTGACCGCCCCGAGCGAGGACGGCGTGGCCCGGATCGTGGCCTCGCCCGGCAGCCTGACGACCACCAAGGCGACGGCGCGCGACCTGGCCGGGTCGCTGCGGGCGCTGCACCGGTCGTCCACCCAGGAGTTCCTCGACAAGGGGATCTGGAGCCTGTACCTCGGCTTCGGGATGCTCGAGTGGGAGGGAAGCGAGGGGGGCGGGCCGGCGCACAGCCCGCTGCTGCTGGTGCCGGTCCGCTTGGAGCGGCCGTCGCCGCGGGACCTGTTCCACCTGGTGCTCGCCGACGGCGAGCCGGTGCTCAACCCGGCGCTGGCGCTGCAGCTGGGCAACGAGCTCGGGATCGAGCTGCCCGAGCTCGACCCGGAGGCGAGCGTCGAGGACGTGCTCGAGCTGGTCGCCAAGGTGGTCCGGGACCAGGAGCGCTGGCAGGTGACGCCACGGTGCGTGCTCGCCCGGTTCTCGTTCCAGAAGGAGGTGATGTACCAGGACCTCCGGGTGAACGAGGAGCGGATCGCCCGCCACCCGATCGTGGCGGCGCTCGCCACGCCGGCGGCGGCGGGGGCTGGGCAGCTCGCCTTCGACCCGGTGGCGGCGCACGCCCTCGACGAGGTGGTGCCTGCGGAGGGGCATCCGACGGTGCTCGACGCCGACGCCACCCAGCGCCAGTGCGTGGAGGCGGCGAGCCGGGGCGAGAGCTTCGTCATGGACGGGCCGCCGGGGACCGGGAAGAGCCAGACGATCGCCAACATCGTCGCCGAGCTGCTGCGGGCGGGGAAGCGGGTGCTGTTCGTCTCGGAGAAGGCGGCGGCGCTCGACGTGGTGACCAAGCGGCTCGGGGAGGCGGGGCTGGACGAGCTGCTGCTGCCGCTGCACGATCCGCGGATGACGCGGCGAGAGGTGGCCGTGTCGCTGGCGCGGGCGCTCGGGCAGCGACCGCTGGTGCGGTCGACGTTGAGCGCCACCGAGCTGGCGGCGGTCAGCAGCCGGCGACGGGCGCTGTCGGGCTACGCCGAGGCGATGAACGAGGTGCGCCAGCCGTTCGGCCGGTCGCTGCACGAGGTGGTCGGCCGCGCCGCGGCCCTCCACCACCTGCCCCAGGCGCCGGTGGCCGGCCGGGTCGGGGGGCACCTCGACGCGGCGGCGCTGGCGGAGATCCTGGAGCTCGGTCGCCGGCTGGCCCGTTCGTGGGGGCCGGTCGTCCGCGGCGAGCGGTTCGTGTGGCGCGAGCTGGAGGGGGTCGAGGCGACGGCCGCCACCCGGCAGCTCCTCGAGCGGGAGGTGGCCGACGCCGCGCTGCAGCTGGCGGGCGTGCGCCGGGCGGCGGTCGAGCAGGCGGCCCGCTTCGTCCTGGCCGAGCCGACCGGGGTGGCCGAGGCGCGCCGGCTGGCGGCGGTGCTGGCGGTCGTGGCACGCCGCATGCCGGCCCCCCGGTCGTGGCTGACCGGGGCGGACCTCGAGGCGGTCGAGCGGCGGGTGGAGGAGCTGCGGTGCCTGGTCGAGCCGTACCACGAGACGGCGCGGGCGCTCGCCGGCGAGGTGGGAGCGGCATGGCGCAGCTTGGACACCGTCGAGCTGGCGGCGGCGTCGGGCGGCGCGGCGGCCCTGGCGTCGCTGTTCGGCGGTCACGAGGCGCTGGCCGAGGCCACCCTGGCGGAGCTGGCGGCGGCAGAGCAGTGCTGCGAGGAGGTGCGCCGGCTGGTCCCCCAGCTGGTGCGGGTCGGCGGGCACGCCGCCGTCCGGTTCGGTCTGGCGTCGGAGCCGCTGACCCTGGCGCGTGCCGAGCGGCTGGTCGCGCTCGGCCGGCTGGCCGCCGCCGCCCACCGGCCCCGGCGGGACTGGCTGACGCCGGGGCGTTCCGGGGCGCTCGACGAGGCGCGCGCCGCCCTTGGCGAGGCGGTCGGGGCGGTGCGTGCCGCCCGTGCCTCGCTGGGGGGGCTGTTCGAGGAGAGCGTGCTCGAGCTCGACCTGGACGGGCTGGCGCAACGGTTCCGAACGGTGCACCGTGGTGGCGGCCGTCTGCGCAAGGGGTACCGGGAGGACGTCGCCGCCCTCGCGCCGCACCTGAAGGGCCGCCAGCTGACCGCCGAGGCGGTGGCGTCGCTCGACGGTGCCCGAGCCTGGCAGCACCGCGTCCGCGAGCTCGAGCGGGTCGAGCGGCGGCACCAGGCGATCCTCGGCGAGCACTACGAGGGGCTCGACACCGACTTCGCGGCGCTCGACGAGGCGATCGGGGTGGCCAGGGCCGCCTATGCCCTCGTCGGCGCCGACATCGAGCGCGAGCCGGTCGTGGTGGCGCTGCTGCAGCCGGAGCGGGCCCCGGTCGGCGAGGCGGAGGCGCTGGGCGAGCTGACGGCGCGCTACGAGGCGGTCGCCGAGGGGGTGCCGCCGGGGGTGCGCCACCGGCTGGCCGAGGTGCCGGTCGACCAGCTCGGCGAGGTGGCGCGGCGGGCGTTGCCGCTCCTCGGGCGGGTCCGGCGTGGCCTCGAGGTGCTGGAGCGGGCCACGGGGCGCCGGTCACGGGTGGGCGAGCTGCGTGCCGTGGCCGGGCTCGCCGGCGAGCTCGACCGGATCCGGTCGGGCGTGAACGAGCGGCTGGACGCCGACCGGGCGGCGCTCGGGGGCGACTACCGCGACGTAGAGACCGACTGGGAGACGCTCACCGGGGCCGTGCGGTGGGCGCGCGACCTTCGGGCCGCGCTGGGCGGGCCGGCGAGCGTGGCCCAGGCCGAGGCGCTCGTGTCGGTGGCGCCGTCCGGCGAGTCCCTCGAGGCGGCCCTGGCCGGCTGGGACCGGGCGCTCGGCGGACTGCGCGCCCACGTCGTGCCGGCCCGGGCGCTCGAGCTGGCGGCACAGCTGGAGGGCGGCTTCGGCGGCGCCGAGCAGCTGCTCGGGCAGCTGCAGGGGACGATCGAGGACGTGCCCGAGTGGCTGGCGTTCGCGTCGGCCCGTTCGTCCCTCGTCGCCGCCGGGATGGGCGAGCAGGTGGCCTTCTGCGAGGCGGCGGGGGTCGAGGCGTCGGCGGTCCCGGGGATCCTCGAGCGGAGCCTGCTCGAGGGGTTCGTCGACGCCGCCTTCGCCGGCGACGCCCGCCTCGGCCACCGGCGCTCGGTGGACCGCGACGCGCTGGCGGCCGAATTCCGCCAGCTGGACCGGCAGCTGTTCGAGCTGGCGAGCGCACGCGCCGTGCAGGCGTGCAACGACCGGCGGCCGCCGCCGACGAGCGGGGCGGCGGCGATCATCCTGCGGGAGGCGGAGAAGCACCGCCGGCACATGCCCATCCGCGACCTCCTGGCCACGACGACCGAGGCGGCCCAGGCGCTGAAGCCGTGCTTCCTCATGAGCCCGCTGACGGTGAGCCAGTTCTTGCCGCCGTTGCTGCGCTTCGACACGGTGATCTTCGACGAGGCCTCCCAGGTGCAGCCGTGCGACGCCATCAACGCCATCTACCGGGCCCGCCAGCTGATCGTGGCGGGCGACCAGCGCCAGCTGCCCCCGACGTCGTTCTTCGTCCGGTCCGACGCCGACGGGGGCGACGAGTACGAGGAGGGGCAGCTCGAGGAGTTCGAGTCGGTGCTCGACCTGTGCAAGGGGCAGGGCGGGCTCACGTCGCTCCCGCTGTCGTGGCACTACCGGAGCCGGAACGAGTCGCTGATCAGCTACGCCAACCACGCCTTCTACGGCGGCCGGCTGGTGACCTTCCCGAGCGCCGAGCCGGACGGCGAGGAGGCGGGGGTGGCGCTGTTCCGGGTCGACGGGGTCTACCGGCGGGGCGGTGCCCGGGACAACCCGATCGAGGCGGAGGCGGTGGTGGAGCGGGTGCTCGAGCACGCCCGGCGCCACCCGGGCCGGAGCGTCGGGGTGGTCGCCTTCTCCGAGGCCCAGGCGGGGGCGATCGAGGTGGTGCTCGACCGGCGACGGCGCGAGCTGCCCGAGCTGGACGGCTACTTCGCCGAGGACCGGCTCAACGGGTTCTTCGTGAAGAGCCTGGAGAGCGTCCAGGGGGACGAGCGGGACATCATCGTGTTCTCGGTCGGCTACGGGCGGGACGAGACGGGCAGGTTCCTGCTCAACTTCGGCCCGCTCAACAAGCCGGGGGGCGAGCGCCGGCTGAACGTGGCGGTCACCCGGGCCCGGCGGCGGGTGGAGATCGTGTCGTCGGTGACCGCCGCCGACTTCGCCGGGGACGTCGCCAATCCGGGCGTGGCCGCCCTGCGGGGCTACCTCGACTTCGCCGCCCGGGGCGGGGCGGCCCTCGGGGTCGTCGAGGGTGCCGGCGGGCCCGGGGGTGGTCGCCCGCTCGAGGCCGAGGTGGCCCGGCTGGTGCGGGGGTGGGGCTACGAGGTGGTGGCCGACGTCGGCCAGAGTGGCCACCGGGTCGACCTCGGGGTGCGCCACCCGGCCGGCGGCGGGCGGTTCCTGCTCGGGATCGAGTGCGACGGGGCGGCCTACCACGCGAGCAAGGTGGCACGGGACCGGGACCGGCTGCGCCCCGAGCAGCTGGCGGCGCACGGCTGGACGATGCACCACCTGTGGGGGTCGGCCTGGTACCACGAGCGGGAGCGGGCCGAGCTGGAGCTGCGGGCCGCCCTCGACGCGGCCGGAGCCGCCGCCGGGCTGGCCGCGCCACCCGACCGGTGAGCGCGGCCCGCCCGGCGCTCACCACCACCGGGGACGACGCGCCCTCCCGGTTCCGGCAGGGGGACCGCCTCCAGCTCGGCGTGGTGGCGTTCAGCCACACCGTCCAGCACCTGTACCCCGGCGCCCTCGCCATCGCCTACCCGTACGTGGTCGCCACCTATCACGTCTCCTACGGGACGCTCGGGGTGGTGCTCGGCATCGCCGGGGTGGTCGGCGGCCTGCTGCAGGGCGCCGCCGGGCTCGTCGAGGGGGTGTCGTCGCGGCTGCTGCTGTCGTTGCAGAACCTGGGCCTTGCCCTGTTCGCCGTGCTCGGCGCCGCCGTCCCGTCCTTCGCCGCCTTCGCCGCCGCCCGCGTCGGGGGCGGGATCGCCTCGTGGCCGCAGCACCCGGTCGGCAACGCCCTGCTGGTGCACCGCTTCCCGCGCCGCCGGGCGTTCGTCCTGGCATTTCACACGGCCGGTGGCAGCTTCGGCACGGCGATCGCCCCGCTCGCCACCGGGGCGCTCATCGCCGCCTACGGGTGGCGTGTGGGCCTGGGCGTGTTCGCCGTCCCGATGGCGCTCGGGGGCCTGGTGGTGGCGGCGCTGCTCACCGACCCGCCGCCGGTCCCGGACGGAGCCGCCCAGGAGGCGCCGGCGGTGGCGCCGGTCCGGCTGCGCGACGTGGCTCGCCGCCGCGACGTCGCCGGGGCGCTCGCCGCCGGGACGATCGCCGCCGCCGGCCGCGGCCTCGGTGCGCTGAGCACGTACCTGCCGGCGTACCTGAAGACGGGGCTCCGCCTGTCGCCGGTCGACGTCGGCGGCCTGTTCACCGTGCTCGTCGTCGGCTCGATCGTCGGGCCGGTCGCGGCGGGGCACGTCGCCGACCGGCTCGGGCGGGGGCGGGTGCTGGCCGCCATCTACGTGATCGGCGCTGCCCTGATGGTGATGTTCTTCCTGGCCGGCCACGACCTGGTGCTGGTGGCCGTCGTCGGGCTGCTGCTCGGGGCGTTCGCCTACTCGGAGTCGCCGCTCTTGCAGGCGGTGTTCTCCGACGGGGTCGAAGGGGCGCCCAAGCGGGGGGCGTTCGGGATGTACTTCGCCATCTCGTACGGGATCGGGGCGCTGTGGCTGCCGCTGCTCGGCTGGATCATCGACGCCGCCGGGTTCCGGGCCGCCTTCTCGGTGATGGCCGGGAGCTTCGTCGTGTCGGCCGTCGTCGTGCTGGCGACGGCCGGGCCGGGCCGGCGGGGCGCCCCCACCTGAACGGCGACGGCGGCCGGGCCGGGCGGGGCCGGTTCAGGCGGTGGGGGCGTGCAGCTCGAGGATCGCCGCCGCCAGGCGGTCGGCGACCGGGCGGAGGGCGGCGTAGCAGGCGACGAGCCGGGGGTCGGGCAGCTGGCGGTCGACGGTCGGGTTGACCCGCTCCAGGTCGAAGGCGAGGCCGGCGACGGCGGCTGCCAGCGCTGCGGCGCCGACCGACCCGGACTCGCCCGAGGCGCGTCGCCGGACGGGCATGGCGGTGGCGGCGGCGAGGATCTCGACCCAGGCGCTCGAGGCACCCCCGCCACAGGCGACGAGCTCGGTGGTCGGGCCGACCAGCTGGAGGGCGCGGGCGACGTCGAGGGCGACCGCCTCCACCACCGCCCGGACCAGGTCGCCGAGGCCCTGGGCCGAGTCGAGGCCGGCGAAGGCGCCGCCGACGTCGGAGCGCCACCAGGGGGAGCGGGCTCCGTCGAACCAGGGCAGGGCGAGCACGCCGCGTGCACCGGGTGGGCTGTCGGTGGCAAGGCCGACCAGCGCCTCGGTGGTGCGGCCGCTCAGGCGGCCGAGCCAGCCGAGGGCGGCGCCGGCGCCCGACTGCCCGGCCTCGACCAGCCACCCGCCGTCGGCCGCCGCTGTGACGGCCATGCCGGGGGGCGGTGGGTCGGGGCGGTCGGCGACGGGCATGGAGCAGCTGGCGGCGGTCCCCCACGAGACGGCGGGCACCCCGGTCGAGGCTCCGGCGCCGAGCGCCTCGCAGGCGCGGTCGCCGGCGCCGACGACGACCGGGAGGCCGGCCGGCAGGCCGAGCAGGGCGGCCGGGGCGTCGCGGAGGTGGCCGGCGACGGTGGCCGGCGCCAGCACCGGTGGCAGGCGGTCGCGCCAGGGGCCGGCGAGCTCGTCGAGCGGGGCGAGGTCGCGCCCGAGCAGCCCGGAGCGGGTGGCCACGGTGGTGTCGGTGGCCACCTCGCCGGTGAGGTGGAGGACGAGCAGGTCGCGTGGCCCGACGATCCAGCGGCACCGGCCTGCCAGGTCGGGGTGGTGCCGGTCGAGCCAGGCGAGCTTGGCGGCGACCGACGCCCCGTCGATCGGCACCCCGGTGCGCCGGCGGACGGCCTCGGCGCCGCCGAGGCGGGCTGCCAGCTCGGCCGCCTCGGCGACGGCGCGACGGTCGGACCACACGATCGCCGGCCCGAGCGGGGCGCCGGCCGGGTCGACCGGGACGATGGTCTCGCGGGCGGTCGAGAACGACAGGGCCGCCACCTGCCGCCAGTCCGCCGGCCGGGCGGCGGCGCGGGCGGCAGCCGTGGCGGCGGCGAAGGCATGCCACCAGGAGCCGGCGTCCTGCTCGACGCGTCCGGGTGCCGGGTGGGCCGAGGTGAGCGGGGCCCGCCCGATGGCCAGCAGACCGGCCTCGCCGAACAGGCAGACCTTGACGTTGCTCGTGCCGAGGTCAGCCGCGAGGAGCACGGCCGTGGACGAGGTTCGCCACCATCCGGGCGGTGGACGCCGGGTCAGGCGCCTCGTAGATGGCCCGGCCGACGGCCATGCCGGCGGCGCCGCCGGCCATGGCGTCGGTGACGAGGTGGTGCAGGTCGTCGTCGGTCCCCGAGCGGGGCCCGCCGAGGAAGAGGACGGGGACGCCCACGGAGGCGACGACGCGCGCCACGGCGTCGGCACGGGCCGGGCCGGCAGGGGCGTCGGGCATGGGCACCTTGAGCAGGGGCGCCCCGATGTCGTGGGCGACGACGGCCGCATGGACGATCGCCGCCACGTCGTGGTCCATCCGGCCGTCCCGCCACGGGGCGGCCTCCACCATCGCCTCGAGGCCGGCCTGCTCGGCCTCCTCGAGGACCCGGCCCAGCAGCTCGAGGGCCGGGGAGGTGAGGGGGTCGCCGAGGTCGAAGCGGGTCATGTGCTTCACGCCGGTCCACCCGTCGCGGGCCGCCTGCGCCACCGTGGTCACGAGCCGGTCGTCCAGCTCGCTGGCCATCCCGGCGAGCCCGGATCGGTTGAGCGACAGGTAGGTGCGGTGCCGGTCCTGGACGGCCCCGGCGTCGGCAAGGTCGCGCAGTGGCTGGGTGCTGGCAAGGATCCCGTCGCACTCGGGCAGGGCGGCGCGCAGGGCGCCGACGTAGTCGGCGTAGCGCTCCATGGTGAGCACGCCACGCGCCCGGTGGTCGGCGGCGACGACGAGGGCGGGCGGGTCGAGGTCACGCCGCGCCGCGCCCCATCGCCGGGGCGGGGCGGGTCGATCGTCCACGGCCGCCATCTTGCCAGACCTGCGCCGGCCCGCCCCGGGAGTCACCCGTGTGACCCACCTCGGTTCGGGCAGGTGCAGCTCAGCCGGCAGGCGCCTCCCGGTGGACGCCGAGCCGCCGGGCGGCGGCTTCGCTGATCCGGTCGGGGCTCCACGGCGGGTCGAACACGAGCCGGACCTCGACCGTCGGTGCCGACCCGCCCGGCGAGACGGCCTCCTCGACGGCCGACCGGGCCAGCTCGACGAGCGCCTCGGACGCCGGGCAGCCGGGCGTGGTCAGGGTCATCTCGACGACGAGGCGCCCCGCCTCGTCGCGCACGCCGTAGACGAGGCCGAGCGAGACCACGTCGAGGCAGAGCTCCGGGTCGTCGACGCCGGTGAGCGCTGCCCAGGCGAGGTCGACGGCGCTCTCCCCTGCCGGCACCGCGCCTGCCGGCACCGCGCCTGCCGGCACCGCGCCTGCCGGCACGGCGGCGGGGGTGGGGCGCGTCCCGGCGACGGCGACCGGAGTCCCTGAGGCAGGGGGGACACGGTGCCTCCTCATGGCAAGCGCCGGAAGGTGACACGCCAATTGCCGCTGCCGATCTCGACGGCGTCGTAGTCGAAGCCCTGGGAGGAGAGGACCCCCTCGAGGGGCACCGGCTCGAAGGGGGCGAGCACGACGAGCTCCTCGCCGTCGGCGAGCCCGGCGGCGGCGGCCATGATCGCCTCGAAGGGCTCGCCTCCGGCTTGCAGGATCGGACGTGCATCGACAAGGGCCATCGTGGCCTCCTCAGCTCGCCGCCGGGACGGCGGGCCGGCTGATGCGGACGCGCCAGGTGCGGGGGCCGGCCTCCAGGTAGTCCCAGGTGAACGTGCCGCCGTGCTCCGCCTCCAGCTGGTAACGGAGGGGGCGGGGATCGTGGTCGTTGACCAGCACGAAGTGGCCGCCAGGGTGGAGGTCGTCGAAGCGGGCGAAGATCGTGGCATGCCGTAGGGCGGGGGCAAGGGTGCGGACGTCGAGCTCGGCCGGGGCGGCCGGGGCGGCGGGAGCGGCGGGGGCCCGGTCGAGGGCGGCATGCATGGTGGCGAGCGAGGCGGCGAGCCGGCCGTCACCGGCGGCCCGGAGGGCGGGGAGGATGCGGTCGTTCTCCTTGGCGGCGTGGGCGGCGAAGAGGGCCGCCAGGGCCTCGGCCCAGGCGAGGGCATCGGCGGGCTGGTCGGCGTCGGCGAGCAGGCGGGCGCCGGCCCGGAGGGCGTGGTGCTCGAGGACCATCCCGGCGACGAAGGTGGCGAGGCCGGGAACGGCGGCGGCGGGCGGGTAGAGGGCGGACTCCTCGGCGAGGGCGTGCGGCAACAGGTGGTCGTCGACGAAGCGGACCACGGCCGCCGTGGCCGCCGAGACGTCGGCTCGGGCGGCGGTGGCGGCCCGCAAGGAGTCGACGAGGATCGTGAGCTCGTGCTCGAGGTGGTCGTGGTGCGCCACCATCGCCTCGAATGCCTGGGCATCGGAGATCGCCATCGCCCGTCCCTTCCGCGGCCAGCCGGCCGCTGCTCGGCGCCGTCCCGTGGAAGCGCTTCTGATTCTCTAGTTTGGTGTAGAGAAAGCGGAGGCGCAAGCGGTCTGCCGGGCGGGCAACGCACGGCGACGAGCAGCGCCGAGCAGGGAACTTGCGCCCGACTAGGCCGGACGTCACCAGGGAGCGGGAGCGGGCGAGGGCGGTTGGACCCTGGCAAGCGAGAGGTAGTTCTGGTACAGGTAGGAAAAAGTGGAGAGCGGGGAGGCCGGATGACCGAGGTGCACGGTGGGAGCGACGGCGGGTGGGCCGGCCGGCCGCCGGGGCTCCCGGCGGTGGTGCCGCCGCCGTCGGTGCCACTCGCCTTCCTGGCGGCGGCAGCGTTCGGGCTGGTGGCGTGTGGGGTGGCGCTGGTCGTGGCCAGCCATGCGGCGTCGATCGACCCGACGGCGGACCCGGTGGTCGCAGCGACGCACCTGGGGTTGCTGGCGACGCTGTCGATGGCAGTGCTGGGGGCGCTCCACCAGTTCGTCCCCGTCGTGACCCAGCATCCGCTGCGGTCGGTGGGCCTCGCCCGCCTGACGTTCGGCGCGTGGCTGGGGGCGACGTGGCTGCTGCCGCTGGGGATCGGGTGGGGCGAGGAGGCGGTGGTGGAAGCGGGGGGAGCGCTGGCGGCAACGGCGATCGGACTGGTCGTGGTGAACCTGGCCCCGGCGCTGTGGAGCGGCACGGGTGGTGTGACGACGACCGGGCTGCGGTTCGCCGTCGGGGGGCTCGTGGTGACGGGGTGCTTCGGGGTGGTGTACGTGGCCGACCGGAGAGGGAGCTGGTTCGACCTGTCCGGTCACGTGGTCCTGGCGCACGCCGTGGTCGGCCTGTTCGCCTGGCTGGGGCTGGCGTACGTGGCGGTGGCCGAGAAGCTGCTCGCCATGTTCCTGCTGTCCCACCCACCGGGGCGGCGGGCCGGCCGGCTGGCGGTGTGGGCGATCCCGGCCGGGACGGCGCTCGCATCCCCGGGGGTGCTGCTCGGGTGGCGCCCGGTGGCGGTGGCCGGGGCGGTGGTGCTGGCGGTGGGCCTCGGAGCGCACTTGGTGTCGCTGGCCGCCCACCTGCGCCACCGGAGCCGACGGATCGACCTGCACGCCTGGTTCGTCGTGACGTCGGCAGGATTCCTGGCGACGGGGGCGGCGCTCGGTGCCGCCGGGGCGGGAACGATCGGGTCGGACCACCCCGAAGGGATGGCGCTGGTGGCTGCCGCGGTGGCGGCGGTGGGCGGATGGCTGCTGGTGACACTGGTCGGTCACCTGCACAAGGTGGTGCCGTTCATCGCCTGGTCGGCGCTGCGGGCACGCGGCGTGCGGGTAGGGAGGGAGGGGCGCCCGCTGCGGTTTGCGGACCTGTACGACCACACGGCGGCGGGCGCTGCCTACGGGCTGGTGGTGGGCGGGGTGGTGGCGGTCGTGGCCGGGCTGGCGTCCCGGACGCCGGTCGTGACCGAGGTCGGCGGGTGGCTGCTCGTGGCGACGGGGGTGACGGTGGCGGTCAACCTGGCGAGCGCACCGCTGCGGCTGCTCCGGCGGGCCACCCTGGAGGCTGGCCTCGGGGAGGCTGCCCCGGCCTGACGGCAGGCGGGAAGGGGGCGGGCGAGGCGACGGGCAGGCCGGGCGAGGGGGCGGCGGGGCGTGCGCCGGGTCGCCGGCGGCGAAGGTAGCGTCGAGCCGTGGACCCGGTCGTTCCCACCCGCACGCTGCTCCGCTGGGCGGAGAGCCTGTCGGGCATCGCCCGGACCGGGCTCGGCTTCTCCGACAGCCTGTACGACCGGGAGCGGTTCGAGGAGATCCTGCGGGTGGCGGCGGACATCCGGTCGGTGGCCGACGGAGACCCGACCCAGGTGGCGGACGCCGGCGGCCTCGTCGAGGAGTGGCTGGGCCAGGTGGGCGAGGGTGTGCCGGGGTACGTGACGCCGAAGGTGGCGGTCGGGGCGGTGGTGGGCAACGAGCGGGGCGAGCTGCTCCTCATCCAGCGGGCCGACTCGGGGGCATGGCTGTACCCGACGGGATGGTGTGACGTGGGGTACTCGGCGGCCGAGGTTGCCGTGAAGGAGGTACGGGAGGAGACCGGGATCGAGGTGGAGCCGGTCCGCCTCGTCATGGTGCTCGACGGGCTGCGGCTCGGGTTCACGCGGATCCCGCTGTACTCGCTCGTGTTCCAGTGCACGGTCGTCGGCGGTGACCTCGAGGCGCATCCCCTCGAGTGCCTCGACGCCGGGTGGTTCTCGCAGGATCGGCTGCCGTCACCGCTCGTCGGGTACGAGCGGTGGGGCGAGCACGTGTTCGCGGCGCTGGGCGGCGAGCATCGAGACGTGCTCTACGACCTGGTGCGACAGCCGCTCTGGCGGGGCGACGCCGCCCACGCCGACCTCACCGCCGCAGCCGCCGACCGGGCCGCAGCCGCCGACCATGCCGCAGCCGCCGACCGGGCCGCCGCCGACCATGCCGCGGCCGCCGATCTGGCCGACGCCGACGGGGTGGGGGCGGGGAGCCCGCCGGGGAGCGACGCCAGCTGACGGGCCGTTCGATCGCCGGTACGCGACGCGACGCGGGCCGTCCTGGTCCGCCGACGTCGTGCGGGAAGCTCCGATCGCCGGCCGGGTCAGGCGGCCTGCCTCCACGACGCCGAGCTGGCCGGTGCCGGCTGCTCCTTTGGGCGAGCTCGGGCGGTCAGCCGACGGCGGGCGGCCAGGCACGCGTCGTGCCGTGCTGCGCCGACCATGGGGACCAGGCCACGCGGGCCAACGGCTCGACCGTCGTCGGACGAAGGGCCAGAGGACACCGCCACGTCGGTTCTGGCGCTGCCGGCAGCTGACGGCAAGAGTGTCGTTGCGAGCGGTCGCCTGCTGTGCGGTCGCGCGAGCGCAAGGGGGGTGGGCACGTGCGCCTGCGACGACCGGTGCAGGATGGCGACACGACGCAGGGCTGGCGTCCCGGTGATCGCGAGCAGGTGGCGGTCGTCTCGTTCTCGCACGCGATCCAGCACTCGTACGTCGCGGTCCTCGGGATCGCGTACCCCTTCGTGCTCGCGAGCTTCCACACCACCTACGCCGTCCTCGGGGTCATCCTCAGCGCCACCGGGCTCGCCGGCGGGCTCCTGCAGGGGCTCGCAGGTGTGGTGCGGCGCTTCAGCGCCCGGGCAATGCTCTCGGCACAGAACTTCGGCATGGCGATCGCGAGCATCTTTGGCGCGCTCGCGCCGGGCATCGGGCTCTTCGCCGCGGCGCGCCTGCTGGGCACGGTGACGAGTTGGCCCCAGCACCCCGTGGGCAGCGCGCACCTTACCGAGCGGGTCCCCCACCGGCGGGGCCTCGTGCTGGCGGCCCATACGACCGGGGGGAACCTCGGGACCCTGCTCGCTCCGTTGCTCGGCGCCACCGTGATCGCACTCGCGGGTTGGCGGGTGGCGCTCGCCGTGACCGGGGCCCTGCTCGCCGCAGGATCGCTCCTGACCTGGGCGCGGGTTCGGCCCCTCGAAGCCAAAGCGGGGGCGGCGCTCGTGGGACGCGGCGAGCCGGATGGCGTCGCCGACGCGTCGGGTGGCTATGGCACACGTGTCCCGCTCCGCCAGGCGCTGCGCCGGCGCCGGGCGCTGGCGGTGCTCGGGGCCGGCGTGATCTCCGGCGCCGGACGAGGGCTCGGGGTGCTCACCACCTACATGCCCGCCTACCTCCACGACGGGCTGCACGAGTCGGCGCTCACGCTCGGGGCGGTGATGACGGTGGTGAGCATCGGGGCCGTCTTCGGCCCGATGCTGTGGGGGCACCTGTCGGACGTCGTCGGCCGGCGCCCGGTCCTGTACGGGCTGTATGCCTGCGGCGCGCTGGCGCTCGGCAGCTTCGTGCTCGTCGGGTCCAACGTCGTCCTGATCGGCGCCGTCGGGCTGTGCGTCGGGGTGTTCACCTACTCCGAGCAGCCGATCCGCCAGGCGCTCTTCGCCGACTCGATGCAAGGGGTGGCGGCGCGTACCGCCTTTGCCGCCTACTTCGGCCTCTCCCAGTCTCTTGGTGCCCTCTGGCTCGTCGTGATCGGCTTCCTCATCACCGACGTCGGCTACCGCCCCGCCTTCTTCGTGATGGGCGGCTCGTTCGTCGTCGCGGCGGCCGTGATCGCGCTGTTCGCCCGCGAGCCGAGGGGGCCTTCGCCAGAGCCCCTGCCGGCGCCGCTGAACCTCGAGGTGCAGTGATCGTGAACGCCGAGGCGGCCCCGCTCCCCCGCCGGCCCCGCTCCCCCGCCGGCCCCGGCTGGTCGGCTCCCCGGCTGGTCGGCCGAGCGGGTGTGTCCGACCGCTACCGTAAGGCCCCGGGCGAGGGGAGGGGCGATGGCCGAGATCGACCTGGCGGCGGCGCGCGTGCTGTGCGCCGGCCTGCTGGAGGCGGCCGGAATGCCTGCGGACACGGCCGGGCAGACCGCCGTCGCGCTCAGCGTCGCCGAGGCCTGGGGACGGTCCTCGCACGGGCTGCTCCGCCTGCCCTACTACCTCGAGCGCTTCGCGGCGGGGGGCTGCGATCCCGTTGCCGAGCTGCGGCCGGTGCGGGCCAAGGGGCCGACGGCGGTCTTCGACGGGGGCAACGGGCTCGGCCACTGGCAGCTGGCACGAGCGGCCGAGCACGCCGCCACGCTCGGCGCCGAGCACGGGATCGCGGCGGTGGCGGTCGCCAACTCCGGGCACGCCGGCGTGCTCGGCCTCGGCGTGGTGCCGATGGTGGAGGCGGGTCTCGTCGGGTTGGCCTTCTCGACCGGCCCCGCAGCGATGCCGGCGGTCGGTGGGCACCGGGCGGTGCTCTCGACGAGCCCGATCGCGGCCGGGGTGCCGCTCTCGCCCCGCCCGGCGATCGTCGATCTGGCGACGACGGCGGTCGCCAGGGGCAAGATCGCGGCGGTTGCTGCGGCCGGGGGGGTGCTCGAGCCGGGCTGGGCCTTTGACGCGCAGGGTGCGCCGACCACCGATCCGGCGGCCGCGCTCTCGGGGATGCTCGCCCCGCTCGGGGGGGCGAAGGGGTTCGCGCTCGCCTTCTTGGTCGAGGCGCTGACCGGTGGCCTCGTCGGCCCGCACGGCGCGACCGAGATCGCCGACCCGCTCTCCAGCTCGGCTGCCGGTTCCCCCCAGGGGATCGCGCACCTCGTCCTTGCCCTCGATCCCGGGTGCCTGGACGGGGACGGGCGCGCGCCCGAGCGGCTGGCGGCGCTCGCAGCGGCGATCACCTCGTCGGGGGGGCGGGTGCCGGGCACGACGCACCTGCTCCCGCGCGAGATCCCCGACGACACCCCGGTCGTGCTCGCCGACCCCCTCGCTTCGCGCCTCGCCGACCTGGCGCGTGCACGGGGGATCCCCGTGCCCGCCGGGCTCGCCGCCGCGCCGTAGCGGCGCAGGTCCGATGCGCACGCCCGGCGGGCGCGGGCGCGGCGGGTGCCGCGGCCGGCGGGCACGGACGTCTTGACCGTCTTCGAAGGACTTCAGTACGCTGCACTGGAATGAGGTCAGAGGTCTAAACGACCGGAGACAAGGACGGGTGAGGGTGGGGGACGAGACAAGAAGCGACGCGCTCGACGTCCTCGTGCACAACGAGGGCGACGACGTCGGGGTGGCGATCCATGATCTCGAGCCGGGTGAGGTGCTCGCCGGCTGGCTCGACTCGGAGCGGCGCGAGCGGATCCCGGTGAAGGAGGCGGTCCTCCTCGGCCACAAGGTGGCCCTGCGGGACCTCGCCGAAGGCGCCGACGTCATCGAGTACTCGGTGCGCGTCGCGCACACCCGCTGCGCGATCGAGCGCGGCGCCTATGTCCACACGCACAACGTGAGGAGCGCACGATGGCAGCAGAGCGCCTGACCGGCTACCGCCGGTCCGACGGCGGGGTCGGCATTCGCAACCACGTCGTCGTGCTGCCGGTCGACGACCTCTCGAACGCCGCCGCCGAGCGCGTGGCGAGCGTCGTGCCGGGGGTGCTCGCCCTCCCGCACGCGTACGGCCGCCTGCAGTTCGGCCCCGATCTCGAGCTCACCTTCTCGACGCTGATCGGCACCGGGTGCAACCCGAACGTCGCCGCGGCGGTCGTGATCGGGATCGAGCCCGCCTGGACGGCGCGCATCGTGGACGCGATCGCGGCGACCGGCAAGCCGGCCGTCGGCCTCTCGATCGAGCGCCACGGCGACCTGCAGACGATCGCCGAGGCGGCGCGCCATGCGGCGCGTATGTTGCAGGACGCGACCGCGCTCGAGCGCGAGGAGGTCCGGATCGAGGAGATCATGATCTCGATCAAGTGCGGCGAGTCCGACACGACGACCGGCCTCGGGTCTTGCCCGACGACCTCGGTCGTCGTCGACCGCCACGTCAATCGCGGTGGCACGGTGCTCTTCGGCGAGACGAGCGAGCTCACCGGGGGCGAGCACCTGATCGCCGAGCGTTGCATCGACGACGAGGTCCGCAAGCGCTTCATGAGCATGTACGACAACTACATCGCCATGATCGAGGCGACGGGTGCGAACCTGCTCGGGTCACAGCCAACCGAGGGCAACATCCGCGGCGGCCTGTCCACGATCGAGGAGAAGGCGCTCGGCAACATCGCCAAGACCGGCACGGTGCCGGTCGTGGACGCCATCGAGCCAGCGGCGCGGCCCACCAAGGCCGGGCTGAACTTCATGGACAGCTCCTGCGCGGCAGCCGAGACGATCACGTTGATGGCGGCCGGTGGGGCCGTGCTCCACGTGTTCCCGACGGGGCAGGGCAACGTGATCGGCAACCCGATCGAGCCGGTCATCAAGGTGACGTCGAACCCGGTGACGGCTTCGACGATGTCGGAGCACATCGACCTCGACGTGTCGGGGATCCTCACGGGCGAGCTCGGCCTGCAGCAGGCGGGGGACCAGCTCGAAGCGCTGATCGCGCAGACGATCCGCGGCCGGCTGACCTGCGCGGAGGTGCTCGGTCATCGGGAGTTCGTGCTCACCAAGCTGTACCAGAGTGCCTGAGCGGCGGCCGCCGGGAGCTCGTGCGCACCAAGCGGGACCTGCGTGACCGAGTAGCGGCCGCCGACAGGGGGTTGGGGGAACAGCGAGTCCTCGTGGCAAGTGCCAGGGGCGTAAGGAGGGGGAAAGACATGAGAGTTCGGGCACGTCGGTTCGGCCGCGCGCGCGTCGCCCTCGCAGGGGCGTCGGCGGTGGTCATGGGGGTGGTCGGGGGGGTCTCCCTCGGCACCGGGGGCGCGTCGGCGGCGGCGCACAAGGCACTTCCGCCAATTGCCAACATCGACATCGGTCTGGCGCTCTCGCCACCGAAGGTGGTCTTCATGGGGCCCTACGTGGCCCAGGCGGAGGGCTTCTTTCGCAAGGAGCGCCTGAACGTGCACTTCATCTCGATGCCGAACGGCCTGCAGACCGAGCTCGGCACGACGGCGGGGACGATCAACTTCGGCTTCAGCTCGGCGACCGACGCGATCGAGTCGGCGGCCGCCAATGCGCCGATCCACGCCATTGCCTCCTACGGCCTCACGCTCGACACCGAGTGCGTCGCCGCGCCGGGGATCCACAGTGCGAAGCAGCTCATCGGCCAGCCGGTTGGCTCGACGGGTGCGGGTGGGTTCTCGATCGTGACCCTCGCGGCCTGCCTCTCGCCGGAGCACGTCTCGATCAGCCAGGTCAAGCCGATCACGATGACCCGCTCGGAGTTCGTGCCGGCGCTGACGACGGGGCGGATCAAGGTGGCCGTCTTCCACGCCGATGACGCGTACGTGGTGCTGCACCAGCTGAAGGGCGCCACGGTCCTCTACAACGAGTACCAGTCGCTTCCGAAGTGGTGGTACGGCGGGATCACGGCGCTCGACAGCTACACCAAGCACCACGTCGCCGTCACCGAGCGCTTCCTCGCAGCGCTCATCATGGCGAACCGCTGGATGAACAACCCGAAGAACACGGCGAAGCTGATCGACATCGGCGTCAGCGCCACCCAGGAGGATCGGGCGGCGGTCGCGTATGCCGTGCACTTCGAGCAGCAGTCGAAGACCTGGCCGACGGGCCTCGGGCTTCCCCCGGCCTCCGTCGAGTACACGGCGCACCGGCTCGTCCAGCTGAAGGTGCTCAAGACGGCCCCGTCCTACTACTCGGTCGTCAACCCGACCTACCAGGAGGCGGCCCTCAAGATGGTGGGCAACGGGTGAGCGCACGGCGCAAGCCCGCGGTGTAGGTGCTGGACGGAGAGGGAGACCAACATGCCCGGATCGCTCGCAAGCCTGCGTTTTGACGAGCTCACCGACCCAGAGATCGCGTCACGTCTGGAGCAGCGTGCGCTCGTGCTGGTGCCCTGTGGGAGCACCGAGCAGCACGGGCCGCACCTGCCGACCTCGACGGACTTTCTTGCAAGCCTTGCGATCTGCGATCTCGTGGCGGCCGAGCTCGGTGGGCTCGTGCTGCCGGGCATGCAGTTCGGCGTGACGCCCATCCACATGGGCTTCGCCGGCACGGTCTCCCTCTCTGCCGCCACCTTCGAGCAGGTGCTGTACGAGATGGTGGCCTCGCTGTCCTCCCACGGCGTGCGCGAGGTGGCGTTCGTGAACTGGCACGAGGGGAACATCGCTTCCCTCGGCAACCTCGGGAGCCGCCTCACCCAAGAGCTGGGCATGAACGTGGTGCTCGCGCACGCCTGCTACGTGGCCGAGGAGCTCTTCGGCGAGCAGCTCGGTGGCCTCACCCACGGCGGCGCGATCGAGGGGGCAGCCGTGCTCGGGGCGCGCCCGGAGCTCGCGCACTACGAGCGCCTCGATCGTTCGGCGAGCTCCCCGGGGGAGCGGCCCGCTGACCACGCACGACGGGGCAGGGCGTTCCAGAGCGTGCTGAAGGACATCCGGGAGATAAGCGACACCGGGTGGTACGGCTCGGCGAGCGAGGTCAGCCGGGACGAGGGCAGCGCCCTCATCAAGGGGGTTGCCGAGGTCGTCACGCGCGAGCTCGGCGACCGGTTCGCGCGCCTCGCGGCGATGCGCCCGTCGTCGTGACGCCCCGCGTGCTGCGTCCGGAGGAGGGGCGGCGCCTCGAGCTGAACGGCCGTGTCGCCACCGAGCTGATCGGGGCGGCCGATCCCGATGCCGAGGTCACCGTGCGCCTCGTCGAGGTTGCGCCCGAAGGCGTGACCCCACGGCCCCTTCACGTGCACGAGGGGGTCGCCGAGGTGGTCTACGTGCGGCGAGGCCGGGCGACGCTCCACCACGAGGGGGGCACGCAGCTGGTGGAGGCCGGCGACTGCGTCCACATCCCCGCCGGGCAGCGGCACAAGATCGCGCCCCGGGGCGACGAGCCGCTGGAGCTGCTCTGCGTCTTCGGGACGCGTGACCTGGCCGCGAGAACCCGGGAGGGCTGAACCGTGACGACCACGCCCACGGCGCGTGTGCTGTGCCTGCGCCCCGAGGCGGACTTTGTCGCCGTCGGGGTGGCGCCCTCGGCCGGGCTCGAGGTCGAGTACCTCGCCGACGAGACCGGGCTCGACGCCATCGGTCCCGAGGTGGCCGGCCTCGTGCTGCCCTCGGCCGGCGCGGCGGTGCCGAACGAGCTGTTCGCCACGGCGAGCGGCCTGCGCATCGTCCAGTTCACGGGCGCCGGCACCGACCGGGTCGCTCCCGGGGTGCTTCCCGAGGGCTGTGCCGTGTGCAACGTGCCCGGCGCCAGTGCGCCGGACGTGGCGGCCTATGTGGTGCTGGCGGCGGGGACCCTGTTCCGGGGCCTCCGGTGGGGCGACGCGCTGCTGCGTGAGGGCCGCTACGGCGAGGCGCGCGCCGCCCTGGTCCCGGCCAGGGTGCGCGGCTTTCGCGGCCTCCGGGTGGGCATCGTCGGCTTTGGGGACATCGGGGTCCACGCCGCCCGCCTGTTCGAGGCGTTCGGCTGCGAGATCGCCTATGCCGACCCGGTGCCGCCGGCACGCGCCGAGGCGGCGCGGTACCCGCGCATGGAGCTGGGCGAGCTGTGCAGGTTCGCCGAGCTCCTCACCGTCCACGTGCCGCTGCTCCCGGCGACGCGGGGGCTGATCGGGCGCGGGGAGCTGGCGGCGCTCGGGGCGAAGGCGGTCCTCGTCAACGCCGCCCGCGGCGGGGTCGTCGACGAGGCGGCCCTCATCGAGGCGCTCGACGCCGGCCAGCTGCGGGGGGTGGCGCTCGACGTCTACGGGGAGGAGCCGCTCCCGTCCGACTCGCCGCTGCTGGCGGCGGCCGAGCGGCACCGGGACAAGACGCTGCTCACGCCGCACGTCGCAGGTGTCACGCCGGAGGCCTCCCGGGTCCTGTTCGCGAGCGCCTGGGCAAACGTCGAGGACGTCCTCGTGAAGGGGGCGGCACCCGAGCACCAGGTGCGCTGAGGGGGCGTAGCGCAGCGGGATCGAGCGTTCGGGCACGCCCGGCGATCGGGTGCCGTGCACGGTGCGCCCGCGGAGGTCTGCGCCGGCGGAGGTCAGCGCTGCGGCGGGCCGTCCGCGGCAGGGCCGTGAGGACAGAGAGCAGAGAGAGGACGGCAGGATGGGAACCAACAGGGGAGACCGGGTCGCGCTCGCGGCGGTCGGGCTGGGCCGCTGGGGACGGGTGATGGCTGCGGCCTACCGCAGCAGCCCGGTCGTCGAGCTGCGCACCTGCTACACCCGCGACCCGGAGCGGCGGGCCCGGTTCGCGGCCGATCACTCCTGTGCGGCCGAGGAGTCCTACGAGGCGCTGCTCGCCCGGGACGACATCGACGGCGTCGTGCTCACGGTGCCGAACGACCAGCACGCGCCGATGATCGAGGCTGCGGCGGCAGCGGGCAAGCACGTCTATGTCGAGAAGCCGGTCGCCGTCGCCCCGGCAGACATCCGCAGGATCGCGGAGGCGGTGCGGTCCTCGGGGATCGTGTTCGCCTGCGGCCACAGCGCGCGCCGCCTGGCGGGGGTGCGCGAGATGCGTCGTCGCCTCGAGGCGGGCGAGCTCGGCCAGCCGTCGCTCGTCGAGGCGATCTTCTCCAACGAGCGCGGCCTCGAGCTGAAGGACGGCGACTGGCGCGGGGATCCCGCCCAGTGTCCTGGCGGACCGCTCACCCAGCTCGGGATCCATCAGATCGACAACCTCAACTACCTGTTCGGCGTCCCGCGCCGGGTGATGGGGATCGGCAGGAGGGGCGCGGTCGCGGTGCAGAACACGATGGTCGTCGCCGCCCTGCTCGAGTTCGACGGGGTCGCCGGGTATCTCGGCGCGGATTGGCTGACCCCGGGCGCCTTCACGATCGACCTGTACGGCTCCAAGGCCCGCCTGCGCTACGACCTCGACTTCTCCTGGTGGAGCAACTCGGCCGACACCGACGCGCACACGAGCCTGAGGGAGGTGGCGATCGCGACCGACAGCGCCGATCCGGACGGCCGCGTCCTCGCCGAGCGCGCCGTCCCGCTCGCTCCCCGCGACCACCTGCGCGAGGAGATCGAGGAGTTCGCCCTGGCGACCCGGGGAGAAGCGACCGTCGAGGTCAACCTCGACGTGGCGATCGCCAACGTCGCCGTCGTGCTGTCGGTCGCCCGAGCGATCGACGAGCGGCGCCAGGTCGAGGTGGCCGAGGTGCTGGCCGAGCTCGGGGCCTAGCGCCGCCGCCGCTTCGGCGGGTCGACGCGTGACGTTGGGAACGTGCTCCGGGACGTGTGCTGGACGACGGGGTGGTGAGGGCGGTGGCGGTGGGCAGAGCAGGGCAAGGATCGGCTCGGGGGCTGCGCCTCGTGGCGCAGCACGACCTCGGCGGATATGGCGACGGCATGCAGGTGATCCGTGTCGGCGATGCCGTCTACGTCGGCCACACGGGGACCTCGGGCGCGGGAACGACGGTGCTCGACGTTCGTGACGTCGCTGCCCCGAGGCTCGCCGCACAGTGGAGCGCCCCGGCGCACTCCCATTCCCACAAGGTGCAGGTGGCCAATGGGTACCTGCTCGTCAACCACGAGCAATTTCCGTACCGTGGCCCCGCGGCGGGTCCGGTGTCGGCCGGGATCGCCGTCTACTCGCTCGCCGATCCGCTGGCACCAGAGCCGGTCGGCTTCTGGTCCTCGGGGGGGCGCGGCGTGCACCGTGTCGTGTGGGACGGCGGTCGCTACGCCCACTGCTCGGCGATCCCCGACGGCTTTCGCGACCGCATCTTCGTGGTGCTCGACATGGCGGACCCGACGAGCCCGAGCCCGGCCGGCCGTTGGTGGTGGCCCGGCATCCGGGAGGGCGAGGAGCGCACCTGGCCGGAGGGTGAGCGGTACGCGGCCCACCACGCGCACGTCGACGGGCGCTACGCCTACCTCGGCTTCGACGATGCCGGGCTCGTCGTGCTCGACGTCTCCGACTGGACGGCCCCTCGACGCGTCGCCCACCTTGGTTGGGAGGGAGGGGCAACCCATACCTGCCTGCCGCTCCGCTCCCGTCATCTCGTCGTTGCCACCGACGAGCAGCAACGAGATGGCCCGCATGCCCCCGAGCGCGCCATCCGGGTGATCGACGTCGCCGATCCGACGGCCCCGCGGGTCCTCGCCAAGCTGCCCATACCCGAGGGCGACTTTGCCGAGCTGCCGATGCGGTTCGGCGCCCACAACCTGCACGAGAACCAAGAGGGCGCCTACCAGAGCGATCGCCTCATCTTTGCGACCTATTTCAGCGCGGGCGTCCGCGTCTACGACCTCGCCGACCCGCAGGCGCCGGTCGAGGCCGCCTCCTTCGTGCCCGATCCTCCCCGTGGCCAGCCCGTCGCCCAGTCGAACGACCTCTTCGTCGACGCCGACGGCTACGTGTGGGTGACCGATCGGCTGGGCGGCGGGCTCATGGTCCTCGAGCCCGAGCCCTGGCTGCGCGCACTGATGGAGGAGGCACGAACGTGACGGTTCGCCGTTCGCCCGGGCGACGGGCGGGCCGGCTGCTCGCCTGAGGGCAGGCTCCTCAGCGGCCCCGCTGCAAGCAGGCCCAGACGCGCTCGGAGGTGAAGGGCATCGTGAGGCCGCTCGTGTCGTGGTCGCGCAGCGCGTCGAAGATGGCGTTCGCGATCGCCGGCGGGGCTCCGATCGTCCCCGACTCCCCGGCGCCCTTCGTCCCGAGCGGCACGTTGGGGTTCGGGGTGACGTGCGCTCGCAGGTCGAGCGGCGGCATCTCGCGGACGGTCGGGAGGTGGTAGTCGAGCAGCGTGGCGGAGACGGGATTGCCTGCCTCGTCGAAGCGGGCCTCCTCGTAGAGCGCCTGCCCGATGCCCTGCGCGATCGAGCCCACCACCTGGCCTTCGACGAGGAGCGGGTTGATCATGACGCCGACGTCGTCGACGGCAACCAGCCGGCGCAGCGTGACCTCGCCGGTCTCGCGCTCGACCTCGACGACGGCGACGTAGCAGCCGAACGGGAAGGCCTGCGGGGAGGCGAAGGTGTGCTCGCAGACGAGCGGGCCGCGCTTCTGGCCGACCTCGCCGAGGGTGAGCGCTGCGTCGTCGGGTCCGATGAAGCGCTCTCCCTCCCGCCGCACCTCCTCGACCGGTGCGCCGAGCAGCTCGGCCGCCGCCGCCTGCGCCTTGTCCATCAGCTCCGAGGCAGCGAGGTAGGCAGCGGTCCCCCCGACCTGGATCGAGCGGCTGGCGAACGCCCCGGTGCCCTCGCGCACCTCGGCCGTGTCGCCGAGGCGCACGGTGATCGAGCACGGATCGCGCCCGGTCGCCTCGGCGACGATCTGCGCGAAGGAGATCTGGTGCCCCTGGCCCTGGGTGGCCGTGCCGATGCGGGCGATCAGCTCGCCGCTGTCGGCGAGGGTGACCTCGGCGAACTCGGTGGAGCCGGCGTCGCCCCCCGAGCGCTCCAGCCACGTCGCGACGCCGATGCCGAGCAGGCGCTCCGCCTTGTCGGCGCGCCGCTGCTCCTGCTCGGCCCGCAGCGCTGCCAGGTCGACCGCACCGAGCGCCGTGTCGAGGGCCGAGGCGTAGCGGCCGCTGTCGTAGCGCACGCCGGTCGGCGAGCGATACGGGAAGGCGTCCTCGGCGACGAGGTTCTGGCGCCGCAGCTCGATCGGGTCGATCCCGAGGCGCTCGGCGGCGAGGTCGACGAGGCGCTCGAGCGCGAACGCGGCCTCCGGCCGGCCGGCGCCGCGGTAGGAGGCCGTCGGTGTCTTGTTCGTGACGACCGAGCGCACCCGCACGTGCACCGCAGGGATGGCGTAGGGCCCCGACATCATCATCGCCGTGAGGCGGGGCAGGAAGGCTCCGGTGTGGGGGTAGGCGCCGATGTCGGCGAGCAGGTCGACCTCGAGGGCGAGGAAGCGCCCGTCCTCGCGACAGCCGAGGCGCAGGCGCGCGCGCTGACCCCGCCCGTGCGTGCCGGCGGTGAAGGCCTCGCTGCGGTCCTCGATCCATCGAACGGGGCGCTGCAGCTCGAGCGCTGCTGCCGCCACGGCCAGGTACTCGCCGTACACCTGGCTCTTTGCCCCGAAGGCGCCGCCGACGAAGGGCACGGTGACGCGCACGTGCTCGCGGGCGAGGCCGAGCGCAGCGGCCAGGCCGTCGCGCAGGCGGTGGGGCGCCTGGTGCGAGCAGTAGACGCGCAGGCCCCCCTCGACCGGCTCGACGAGGATGGCGCGCGCCTCGAGCGACATCGGCGCCACCCGCTGGTTGTCGAGCACCGTCTCGACCACGACCGGGCTCCGATCGACCGCCTCCGTGCAGGGAGCCCCCACGTCCATCTCGACCGCCACGTTGCCGAGCCCGGGGAACAGCTCGGGGGAGCCAGGCTCGGTCGCTGCGTCGACGTCGAGCACCGGCTCGAGCGCATCGAGGTCGACCTCCACGAGCCCCGCCGCGTCCTCGGCGAGGTAGCGGCTCTCGGCGACGACCATCGCGATGGGCTCGCCGACGAAGCGGACACGCTCCCCCGAGAGCGGGCGCCGGCCCATGTCGCCGGGGAGCCCGCCTCGTGACGCCTTGGGGACCTCGCCGACCTGGGCGAGATCGGCGGCGGTCCATACCCCGAGCACGCCGGGTGCCTGACGCGCCGCGGCCACCTCGATGCCGCGTACGACGCCGTGGGCGAGGAAGCTGCGCACGAAGGCGGCGTCGACGCGACCGGCGGGGGCGAGATCGGCGACGAAGTGGCCGGTGCCGGTGACGAGCGGGATGTCCTCCGGGCGCAGGAGACTGTTCCCGACGTGCACAAAGTGCTGCTCCCCTGTCGCCTGCGGCTCCTTCGCGGCGGCCATTGCGCTCGATAGTACAGTTTTGGCCGATGAAGCCGCAATCGTTCGAATACGTCCGAGCCGGGACGCTCGACTCGGCGCTCGAGATTCTGGCGGATGCCGGCGACGAGGCCAAGGTGATCGCCGGCGGGCAGAGCCTCGTGCCGGTCATGAACCTGCGTCTCGCCCGGCCGGCGGTGCTCGTCGACATCAACCCGCTCGCCGAGCTGGCGCGCGTCGAGCAGCGCGCCGGCGCGCTGCGGCTCGGCGCGCTGGTCCGCCACCGCACCCTCGAGCGCGGCGAGGTCGGCGGCGCCCTCGGGGGCCTGCTTGCCGAGGTCGCTGGTCACATCGGCCATGTGCCGGTGCGCGTCCGCGGCAGCATCGGCGGGAGCCTGGCGCATGCCGATCCGGGCGCGGAGTGGTGCCTTGTGGCGCTCGCCCTGGAGGCCGAGGTCGAGATCGCTCGGCGCGGCGAGCGGCGGCGCCTGACCGTTGACGCCTTCCTCGACGGTCCGTTCACCACCGCGCTCGCGCCAGATGAGCTGGTGCTCGGGCTCGAGCTCGCCCGCCGCCCGGGCTGGTCGTACGGCTTCGCCGAGCACGCCCGGACCCATGGGGCCTTTGCCCAGTCCGGCGCGTGCGTCGCCCTCCAGGTGCGCGACGAGGTCGTCGCTGCCGCCCGCGTCGCCGTGATGGGGGTCGGCGGGCGCGCCGAGCGCCTCGGACCGGTCGAGGCAGCCGTTGTCGGCCGCCCCGCCAACGGGGCCGCCGCGGCGGCGGCCGGGGCGTGCCGCGAGGTGGTCGATCCCGCGGGCTACGACGAGGTCTCCCCCGACTACCTGCGGGCGCTCGCCGCAGCCGTGGTCCGGCGGGCGACCGCCGCGGCGATCGCCGCCCCGACCGAGGAGCGGCAGTGAGGATCGAGCTCTCCGTCAACGGGGTCGCCCGCGCGCTGGAGTGCGAGGAGCGCACCAGCCTCGCGGACGCGCTGCGCGAGCAGCTGGGGCTCACCGGGACGCACCTCGGCTGCGAGCAGGGCTCCTGCGGCGCCTGCAGCGTGCTGCTCGACGGGCAGCCCGTTCGTTCGTGCCTGCTCTTCGCCGTCCAGTGCGACGGCGCCGCGATCACGACCGTCGAGGGGCTCGCTCCGGCGGGCGAGCTGCACCCGATCCAGCGGGCCTTCCACGAGCAGCACGCGCTGCAGTGCGGCTTCTGCACGCCCGGCTTTCTCACGGTGCTCTACGGCGCGCTCGAGGACGCCCGGCGAGCGTCGCGGCACCTGGACGACAACGAGCTGACCACGCTCGTCGGCTCGGGCCTGTGCCGGTGCACCGGCTACCACCCCATCCTCGCCGCCGCCCGTCAGGCGGCCCGTGAGCTCGGCGTCTACGCCGAGGGTGGGTGAGCCTTCACGCCCCTGCCGCTCGTGGGCGGCCTATGTCCGCTTCGAGGACCTCGCCCTCGACCGGCCGTTGGTGGCGGGGCCCCCTTCCGGCCCGGCGCCACCGTTGGCGGTGCGCCACTGCGGGCCGCCCGGCCCTGTCGGGGCGTTCGTCGCGAGCTGATCGGAGCCTTGCCGTACCCGCTCGAGCGCGGCGCGGCGCGACCCGGCGATGTGACGGTGGGCCGCCTCGCGGGCGGCTTCGGCGTCGTGGCGCCGGAGCGCATCGATCAGCGCGTCGTGGTCGTGACGGGACTGGCCGAGGCGCCCCGGCACGGCGAGGGTCGTCTCCATGCCGGCGGCGAGCATCTCCTGGAGCACGCCGACCATCTGCGAGAGGAAGCGGTTGCGTGCCATCTCGACGATGCGCAGGTGGAACTCGGCATCGAGGCGCCCGACGTGGCTGAAGTCGATCGGCTCGACCCGCGCGGCATCCATGGAATGCAGGATGTCCTCGAGCTCGCCGATCTCGCTCTCCGTGGCGCTCTCTGCCGCCCAGCCCGCCGCCGCACCCTCGAGCACCTCGCGCATCGCGAACAGCTCGCTCAAGGTGAGCTCGAGGTTCGCCAGCCGGGACCGCATCGCGCTCGGGGCATCCTGGCGCACGAACACCCCCTGGCCATGGCGGACGACGAGGCGGCCACGCGCCTCGAGGGTCTTCACCGCCTCACGCAGCGCCGGCCGGCTCACACCGAGCATGCGCGCCATGTCCCGCTCGGCGGGAAGCCGCTCGCCCTCGGAGAGCTGGTCGTTCGTGATCAGCTCCTCGATGCGGACGACGATGCGATCGGTGAGGTTGCCCGCCTCCTTGATCGGCGTCCAGATGGCGTCCACGTCCGTCCCGTTCCTCGAGCCTGAGCTGGCACCGGTGCGCCGGCCGTTCCAGCATAGGACGGACGGGGTGGTCAGAGGTCATCTCTTGCCGGTCGCAGAGGGCGCTTGCTCGCCGGGCGCGCGCTGTTTAGAGTGTGGAAAGAGGTCAGACCGGAGGCGGGGAACGGATGGCATCGGTGGAGACGGCGAGCGCGCCGAGGGATGGGCACCGGGTGGCCAGCGCGGCTGAGAGTGGCCAGCGCGGGGGCGATATCGTCTGCTCGGGCCTGTACAAGTGGTTCGGCGACAGTCCAGTGATCGCCAGCCTCGACCTGTACGTCGCGCGGAACCAGTTCGTGTGCGTGGTCGGGCCGTCGGGGTGTGGCAAGACGACCTTGCTGCGCATGATGGCCGGGCTGGCGTCGATCGACAGCGGCACGATCGCGATCAGCGGTCAGCGGGTCACCGAGCCGTTGGCGAGCGTGGCCGTCGTCTTCCAGCACTACGGGTTGTTCCCGTGGAAGACGGTGTTCCACAACGTGGCCCTGCCCCTGCGGGCGGCGGGCGTGACGAAGGGGGAGGCAGCCCGGCGCGCGAACGACGCGCTCAAGCTCGTCGGGCTGAACGACATCGGCAACCAGTACCCGGCCCAGCTCTCGGGCGGCATGAAGCAGCGTGTCGGGCTCGCCCGGGCGCTCGCGATCCAGCCGGAGGTGGTGCTGCTCGACGAGCCGTTCGCGGCGGTGGACGCCCAGACACGCGAGATCCTCCAAGAGGAGCTGCTCGCGCTGTGGAGCCGCTACCAGCAGACGGCGGTCTTCGTCACCCACTCGATCGACGAGGCGATCACCCTCGCCGATCGGGTGATCGTGATGGGCGCCAAGCCCGGCCGCATCCTCGACGACATCGAGGTCCCGATCGGCCGTCCGCGCTCGGTCGCCTCGGTGCGCCGACACGAGTCCTACGCGCCCCTTCGGGAGCAGATCTGGGAGCAGCTGCGGGGCTCGAGCACCGCCGGCGGGGAGAGGGGTTAGCCGTGGCCCAGAGGGTCGAACCGAAGGCCGTGGGCGCGGCCACGCCTGCAGGGCCGCAAGGAGACGTGGCCGTCATCAGCGACACGGTGCTCGGTGCCCAGATCCGGGACGCACGTCGGCGCCGGGCGCGCCGGGCGCGCCGGCGCTTCCTCGCCATCCGGCTGATCTCTCTCGTCGTCGTCTTCGGCGCCTGGCAGATCTACGGGATGCACACGATCGCGATCTTGTTTGCGCCCATCTCGACCGTCCTGCACCAGGGCTACCTGCTCTTCGCCCACGATCAGCTCGGCTCGCAGCTCGGGTACAGCATGTGGACGTTCGCCTGCGGCTACGCGATCGGCGTGGCGATCGGGATCGTGCTCGGGATGCTGATGGGCGCCTACCGCTGGGCAGAGGCCGCGGCCTCCATGTACGTGTTCGCCCTGTACGCGACGCCGATGGTGGCGCTCGTGCCGATCATCTCGCTGTGGATCGGCTTCGACGCCACGGCCCAGATCGTGATCATCGCCCTGTTCGTCACCTGGCCGATGACCGTCACGGTCTTCCACGGCGTGCGCCAGATCGACGCCGAGCTGATGGAGGTATCGCGGTCGCTGCGGCTCAACCGGCGCCAGATGTGGGTGCACGTGCTGCTGCCGGGCGCGGTGCCCTTTGTCATCACGGGCGCCACCCAAGGCGTCGCGATGGGCCTCGTCGGTGTGATCATCGCCGAGCTGCAGACCCAGCTGTCGGGCCTCGGCGACGCGCTCCAGACCCAGTCGCAGACCTACCACACGGCCGCCGCGCTTGCCGTCATCCTCCTCATCATGGTGCTCGGGGTGGGGTTGCGGGCGATCCTCGGCCTCGTCCACCACCGCGCCGTCCCGTGGCTCCGCATCGACCGCGGGGACGGGGCGCAGCGCTAGGGGCGAAGCCGAAGAAGGCAGGCAAGGCCGAGGAGACCAAAGGAGAAGGCGTGCGCCTCGTAACGTTTCACGTCCCCGGGGGGACGCGTGCTGGTCGCGTCGAGGGCGAGGAGATCGTCGAGCTCGCCGGCGCCGACGTCGGCTCGTTGCTCGAGGCGGGCGCGAGCCTGGAGGCCCTCGCCACCGCGCCCGGGCGCGGGCGGCATCTGCTTGCGGACGTTCGCCTGGCGCCGCCGATCCTGCGCCCGCCGGCGATCGTCTGCGTGGGGCGGAACTACGCCGCCCACGCCGCCGAGGTGCGCGCCGAGGTCGGAGGGTTCCCGACGCTGTTCGCCAAGTACGCCTCGTCGCTGCTCGGGCCACGCGACGACCTCGTGCTGCAGGGGGCGTCGGACGCGGTCGACTGGGAGGTGGAGCTCGCCTTCGTGGTCACAAGGCCCGGGCGGCACCTCGACGAGGAGGCAGCGGGCACCTGTATCGGGCTGTACACCGTGGCGAACGACGTGTCGATGCGGGACTGGCAGCGGCGCACCAGCCAGTTCCTCCAGGGAAAGACCTTCGAAGCGAGCACGCCGCTCGGCCCCTTCCTCGTCACCGCGGACGAGCTGCCCGCCGCCCCCGAGGACGGTCTCCGGCTCACCTGCCGCGTCGACGACGAGCTCGTCCAGGACGGCAGCACCAAGGAGATGGTGTTCCCGCCGGCCGAGGTCGCCGCCTACATCAGCACGTTCATGACCCTCGAGCCGGGAATGGTGGTGCTGACCGGGACGCCCGACGGCGTCGGAGCCGCCCGGACCCCGCCGGTGTTCCTTCGTCCGGGCCAGATGCTCCACAGCGCCGTCGAGGGCATCGGCGAGCTGGTCAATCGCTGCGTGGTCACGGAGGGCCGATGAGCGTGCACCACGACGGGGGGGCCACCGACGTCCACATCCACGTGACACCCCCCACGCTGCTCGCGAGCGAGGGCGCGCACGGGGCGTGGCGCCCGACGCTCGTGCGGGACGGCGCCGGGCGCCAGGAGCGCGTCGAGCTGGAGGGCCGGCCGATGCGCTCGATCGTGAAGGAGCTCTCCGACCTCGAGATCATCCTCACCGAGAACCTTCGGCGGGGCATCGATCGACTGGTCATCTCGCCGTGGGTGTCGACGCTCCCCCTCGAGCTCGACCCGGGAGCTGCCGCCGAGATCTGTCGCGTGCAGAACGCAGCGCTTGCCCAGGCGGCGAACGCGTATCCCGGTCGGCTGTTCGCCTTCGGCGCCGTGCCCCTGCAGGATGCGGCGATCGCCGCCGAGGTGCTCGACGAGGCGCTCGGCCTCGGCCTGATCGGGGCGGAGATCACCCCGAGCGTGGCCAACCGCTGGCTGGGCGACCCGGCGCTCGAGCCCTTCTTCGCCGCAGCGGCCGAACGACGCGCCGCGCTCTTCGTGCACCCGGGGACCCACGGCCTCGGCCTCGACGTGTACGGCGACTACTACCTGTGGAACGCGGTCGCCAACCCCGTCGAGACCGCGAGCGCGGCGGCGCACCTCATCATGGCGGGAACCCTGGAGCGCCACCCCGACCTGGTCGTCGTGCTCGCGCACGGCGGCGGGGTGCTGCCCAGCCTGGTCGGACGGCTCGAGCGTGCCTTCGCGGTGCGCGGCGAGGCCCGAAGGGCGCTACGCGAAGGTCCGCGGGCCTCCTTCTCCCGGCTCCACTTCGACACCGTGACCCACGACCGCGCCGTGCTCGCCGCGCTGGTCGCCGCGGTGGGCGCCGATCACGTCCTTCTCGGCTCGGACCACCCCTTCGACATGGGCCTCGACGACCCTGTGGGCGAGGTGCGCGCGCTCGGCCTCAGCCCGAAGGACACGGCGCTCGTGCTGGAGGAGAACGCCACGGCGCTCGTGGTGGGGGTGCGGCGCTCGCGCTAGGTGACCGAGATGGACGTCCTATTGAGGGGGGAATGAGATCGGCGCAGGATTGTACGCAAAGCTTCCCAACAGCGCTCGCACGAGCGCGAAGCGTGCCAAAAGGTAAGACCAAAGACGTCGCCATGTGCGTACAGCACGCAACCGTACGTGCTGCACGGGGCGACACACGAACATCCAATTGAATGGGGGGTCCATAGTGCAGCGTTCTCGCTTTGCAGGAAGAGGGTTCCGGGGGCTGATCGCGGCCGCCGGGGCGGCGCTCGTCGCGCTCCCGCTCGCCGCGGTCGGCACCGCGGGGGCCAGCGCGCACCCGCGCGCCGCGGCGGCGAGCATCATCATCGGTGAGCCGCTGAGCCCGCCGTTGGTGCCACAGCAGGCGGTGTTCATCGCGAAGGAGCTCGGCTTCTTCGCAAAGGAGCACCTGAACGTGCAGATCGCCTACATGCCGAACGGGCTCGAGTCCGAGCTGGGCACGACGGCGAAGAGCATCACCCTCGGCATGGCCGCAGGCTCGGACAGCATCGAGGCCGCCGCCCAGGGGGCGCCGATCCACGCGGTCTGGGTGGACTACCAGAAGCTCGACCTCGTCTGCATCGGCGGGCCGAAGATCAAGTCGATCAAGGACCTTGTCGGACAGGCCGTCGGCTCGACGGGGGCGGGCGGGTTCTCCCAGACGACGATGAACGCCTGCCTTACCGCCGGGGGCGTGAAGCCGTCCCAGGTGAAGGAGATCACGATGACGCGCGCCGAGTTCGTCCCGGCGCTGGCAACGGGGCGCATCCAGGCGGCGGTCTTCCACGCCGATGACGCCTACGCGGTGCTGCACTCGATCAAGGGCGCCCACATCATCGACACCGAGTACAAGACGCTCCCGCTCTACTGGTACGGGTCGCTCAACGTGCGCGACGCCTATGCCAAGGCGAACCCGACCGTCGTCGAGCACGCGATCGCGGCGCTCATGATGGCGGACCGCTGGATGATGAACCCGAAGAACAACGCCCGCTTCGTGGCGCTCGCCGTGAAGAACTCCGGGGAGTCCAAGGCGGCGGTCCAGTCAGCGATCACCTTCGACCGCTCGATCCAACTCTGGAACACGAGCTGCGCGGTCTCGCCGGCGTCGGTCGCCTTCACGAGCCACCTGCTGCTGACCCAGGGCTCGATCACAAAGGCCCCGACCTTCGCGCAGGTCTACAACGGCTCGTACTGCGCCGCTGCGGCGAAGATGGCAGGGTGACCCTCCGGGCCGTCCCGGACGCGGTTTCCCGCAACCGCTGGACCCGGACGCCCGCCGGGTGCCGGGGTGCGCTGCGTGACGCAGCGCACCCCGGCATGTGCGGGCACCCGTGAGCGCTCCATCAGGGACCGGGGAGGCAGGGGCGGGGCGGGCTGCGGAGATCACCGCCGACCTCGACGTGCCGCTCGAGATGGACGACGGCGTGGTGCTGCGCGCCGACGTCTTCCGCCCGATCGCCCCGGGCCGCTACCCGGTGATCGTGAGCTGCGGGCCCTATGCCAAGGGGCTCTCGTTCCAGAGCGGGCGCAAGGAAGCCTGGGCCGAGCTCGTCGAGGAGCACCCGGAGGTGCTCGTGGGCTCCTCGAACCGCCACCAGGTGTGGGAGATGCCCGACCCGGAGCGCTTCGTTCCCTTCGGGTACGTGTGCGTCCGCGTCGACAGCCGCGGGGCGGGGCGCTCGGAGGGGGTCCTCGACCCGCTGTCGCCCCGCGAGATCGAAGACCTGTGCGCCGTGATCGAGTGGGCGGGCACCGCGCCGTTCAGCAACGGGCGCGTCGGCATGCTCGGGGTCTCCTACCTCGCCATCAACCAGTGGCTGACGGCGAGCGCGGCGCCCGCGCACCTGGCGGCGATCTGCCCATGGGAAGGCGGTGCCGACTTCTATCGCGACCTCACCCGCCACGGCGGGATCCTCTCCAGCTTCTGGGCATCGTGGTACGAGCGCCGCGTCCTGCCGGTCCAGCACGGGATCGGCACGCGCGGGCCGAGAAGCGACGTCACCGGCGAGACCGTGGCCGGGCCAGCGACGCTCTCCGATGGCGAGCTCGTGGCGCGCCGGGTCGACCTCGTGGGCGCCCTGCGGGCACACCCGCTCGATGACGGCTACCACCGGGCCCGCTCGCCGAGGTGGGACCAGGTGCGCGTGCCGCTGCTGTCGGCGGCGAACTGGGGCGGCCATGGCCTGCACGCGCGGGGCAACTTCGAGGCCTTCACCGAGGCGGCGTCGACGGAGAAGTTCCTCGAGGTGCACGGTGGTAGCCACTTCGGCGAGTTCTCGGGCGCCTCGGGCGTGGCGCTCCAACGCGCCTTCTTCGACCGCTTCTTGAAGGAGGAGCCCCCGGCGCCCGGGATCGAGGTGTTCGCGAGCGACTGGCGGGTGCTGCTCCAGGTGCGCCACGTCGACCGCTTCGTGACCCGCAAGGAGCAGGAGTGGCCGCTCGCCCGCACCGCCTGGACGCGCGCCTATCTCGATCTTGCGGCCGCCGCCCTGGAGGGGGCGCCGCCGGCCGTGGCGTCCTCCTGCAGCTACGACGCCCTCGGCGCCGGGGTGACGCTGCTCGCCGCCCCGGCGGTGGAGGAGACCGAGATCACCGGACCGCTGTCGGCGCGGCTGCACCTCTCTTGCACCGCCGAGGATGCGGACGTCTTCCTCGTGCTGCGCCTCTTCGAGCCGAGCGGGACCGAGGTGCGCTTCCGGGGTGCCCAGGACGGCGCCGCGCCGGTCGCGCAAGGCTGGCTGCGGCTCTCCCAGCGCGGCCTCGACCCGGAGCGCAGCAAGCCCTGGCGCCCGTGGCACCGCCACGATCGCGCCGAGGCGGTCCTGCCCGGCGAGGTCTACGCCCTCGACGTCGAGATCTGGCCGACCTCGATCGTGGTCCCCCCCGGCTACCGCCTCGCCCTCAGCGTGCGGGGGCGTGACGACCAGCGGGACGAGGACGACGGTGCTTCCGGCGTCGCCGTCCGGGTGATGAACGGCTCGGGTCGCTGCACCCACGACGATGCCACCGACCGCACCGCCGAGCGCCTGGCGGGCACCGTCACGCTCTACAGCGGCCCGGAGCGCCAGAGCTATCTCTTGCTGCCCGTGATCCCGCCCGGTTGACGCTCCGACGCGACGGATCCGTCACCGAGCTGGCGCGTCGCACCGGCTCGTCGGTCCAGGCGGCGATCCGGAAGGCCGCCCGGGGCGAGGCCGCCCGGGGCGAGGCCGCCCGCCTCGCCGCCACTTGGCGGATCGGGAGCACCCGTCTCGTGCGCGCCGACACGAGCAGGCGGCTGTCCCGCCCCTTCAGCGAGATCGTGCTCGTCACCTGCGAGCCGCCGGCGGTCGTCGCCGGGGAGCACGGGGATCGCCGCGACTAGTCTCTCTCGTCGTTCAATGCAAAGAGGGAGGACAAGATGACGGAGCTTCCCGGCGACATGGCGCTGCCCGGCTCTTCAGGGCTCGAGGATGCGGCGGATGTCGGGCCCGCGCTGCCCGAGGCGGTCCGGGTCCCGTCATCTCCACCTCCGATGGCGTACGCGCAGCGCGCGCCCGGAGCGCCCGTCCGACTGGTCGGCAAGACGAGAAACCCGTGGGGCGTCTGGCTCCTGGGCCTGGTGACGCTCGGCATCTACAGTCTCTACTGGTACTACACGGTCAACCGAGAGCTTCGGGACTACGACCCACGGATCGTCGTGCAGCCGGGCATCGCGCTGGTCGCGGTGATCTTCAGCAGCTTCACGCTCGGGATCGCGGCCGTGATCAGCTGGGTGCGCACGGGCGGGCGCATCTGCAAGGGACAGCAGTATGCCGGGTCGAACAACCGGTGCTCTGGCCTTGTCGGCTTTCTGCTCGGCGTCATCGGCTTCGGGACCGTCTACTACCAGAGCCAGATCAACAAGATCTGGGACGTCTACGCGAACCCGCCGGCGGGGACACCGATCGCCGCCTGAGCTGAGGATGGAGGCGCGCGAGCCTCCATCAAACCCAGGCCGGTTCAGGCATGGGGGAGGGGGTTCAGGCTGCGCGGCTGCGGTAGGTGGGCCGGATCCAAGCGGGCTCGTTCAGGTTGGCCTGCTTTGACCACGTCGCCCAGCGCGCGTGGCGAAGGCATCGAGGGCCTCGAGGACATCCGGTGCCTGCCAAAGCTGGTTTCGCTTCTTGTCAGAGAGCTCGACAAGTACGCCGGCGTCGACGAGCGGAGCGATGGCACGGTAGGCGTTGGGCGGGGCCACCCCAAGCTCGGCGGCGACCAGCTTGGCGTTGACCACCGGGTGGCGCACGACCAGATCGACCGCTCTCCAGGCGGAGGCTCCGCGCCGGACGCGGATCCGCTCTTGCCATGCGGCGCGGACGTGGCGAAGGTCCTCGACGAGGGCTCGGCCGTTGTCGAGCGCGGCGAAGCTCGCCTCTGCCACACGCTCGATGATCGGCACTGGGTCACCGTCGCGGTAGGCAGTCAGCGCGTCGAAGTACGTGTCGGTGTTGGTGAGAAGGCCGGCGGACACCGGCACGGTCACGTTTCGCGTCAGGCCCTTGTTCCGAAGCTGGGCATGGACCAAGGCTCGGCCTGTGCGGCCGTTCCCATCGGGGAAGGGGTGAATGGTCTCGAAGTGCGCGTGGGCGACTGCTGCGTGAGTGAGCACGGGAATGTCGTCGCGGTCGATGAAGGCGATCAAGTCGGTGATGGCCGCTTCGACATGGCGGTGATGTGGCGGGACGAACATCGCGCCGTGGGGACCGTAGTCGCTTCCCCCGATCCACACCTGCTCGCTACGCCACTTCCCGGCGATGGCTGGGCTCGTCTCCGCCAGGAGCGCCCGATGCATCTCCAAGATGGCGTCGGCGTCGATGTGATCAGCGAGGTCCACGGCGGCGTTCATCGCCCGGACGTTCGCGACCACGAGGCGGGCATTCCGCCCCGGAGAGCCGCCGAGCTCTGCTTCGGCTATCGCTCGAGCGGACGCCGTCAGGTTCTCGATCTTCGAGGACGCCGCGGACTCGCTGCGGAGAAGCACAGCGGTGAACGGTGCGATCTCGTGACCGATCTCCGCGTCGAATCGGGCGATCGCCGTGGCGGCGTCCTCGGCAGCAGCGGTGATGCTCGACGGCAGCCGCAACTCCGCATCAGCGATGGCTGGCACGATCGCCGCTTGGTATGGACCCCGGTGACGTCGTTGTGCGGTCCGCGATGCTGCGGCGTTTCGCGCCTCCCAGGGCAGCGTCTCGTACTCGAGCGCGGGCCACCCACGGTTCGCTGCTGAGCCGCTCGCCATCCGTCCAGCCTCAGTCGTTATCGAGATGTGCTGATCTGAAAAGAAGCGTCGTCCCCGTTATCGAACGGTCGGCGACTCATTCCCCTCACGGTGGCACCTCGTCTGCCACGGTGACCTGCGCGCTCGGCGTTATTGATAATCACCGAACCGATAATAGCCCCACCTCCTGCAGCCGGTCTTCCAACCGGCGCGAGGACCGTATCCGCGCGCACGTTCAGCTGTGCTGGCTGGCACTGCTCCTCGCGCGTCGCCGAGGTGGGGGCGGACGACACCTGGCGGAACCTGCGCAACGAGCTCGAGCGGCTCGTCGCCCCTGCGATGCGAGCCCGTAAGAGATGCCGGAGGTGATCTCGGATGCCGCGCCCTCCGCAGGACATCCTCGACCACGCCGAAGACCTCGCCAGGCACCTCGTGCGCTACGAGCTGTCCGCCGACGACGAGGTGGCGGTGGCCGAGCACCTGCTTCGCCTTGCGGCGATGGCGCGCGCCCAAAGCGAGCCCCAGATCAGCGAGGCGGTGGATGCAGCGCGGCGAGCCGGAATCGCCGGGAAGCGGATGGGCGGCGGGCTCGGGATCTCCGCCCAGGCGGTCCAGCAGCGCTACGGGCCGACCCAGCGGCCGGCGTAGGAACGCGTCAGGGTCGACCTGCTGTAGACAGGCCCACGCGCCTTCCAGGCGTCGCCTTGCCGAGTCGACGCTGGCAGGTCGTCGCCGTGCGACGCGCAGGATGGAACGTTCGGTGCGGAGCGTCCGGGCGGCCTCGATCGATGCTCCGCGACGGCGGCGGGACTGTGCCATGACAATTGTGGCTTGCATAAATACTCCACTCCTGCCACCATGACGAAGTGAAGCCGCTCCGGTTCACGCGTCGCAGCCGCAGGCACCGGATCGGACGTACCAGCGCACGCCACGTCATCGCCACCGTGGCAGCGATGGAGACCAAGGACGACGAGACCGGAGCCACCCTCCTCACGTGGATCGGCGACGACGAACGAGGCCGTGAGCTCGAGATCGTCGCTGTGGACCGGCCCGACTGTCTTCTCGTCATCCACGTCATGCCGACCCACTACCGGAGGAACACGCCGTGACCCGCAGGAAGATCGCCCCCGGACCCGTCGGAGCCGACGTCGACCTCGAGCAGGAGGACATCCGACTCCCCGACGGCAGCCGGCTGACCGATGAGCGAGCAGCTCAAATCGCAGAGCGAGCCCTGGCGCGCCGGCGCGGCCGACCTTCGGTGACCGCCGACGAGTCCCACACCCCCAGCCTGACCGTCCGCGTCAGCTCGACCACCCGAGCTGCGCTCGAGGAGATCGCCGCCACCCAGGGCCGCCGCCTCGCCGACGTGAGCCGTGAGGCCTTCGAGGAGTACATCCAACGCCACGCAAGCTGACGCCTGCGAGACCCAAGAGGAACCCGTCGCCGGGCACCCTCCTCCTGGCGCTACGGGAAGGAGAGGGGCGGGACGAGCAGGGCTTGGCTCCGTCCGGATCGAGGGGTGACGATCGCCTTGCTGCCACGGTCGACGTCGATCGCCGGGAGCTCGAGATGGTGATTCAGCGCCTGATCGAGCTGCGCGGATTATCGAGACGCCCTGGGCCGCTCGTCGTATCGGGGCCCTCCGGGTCCACCGCGCCCACGGTCTGTCGACGGTCACGTAATTCCCTGACCTCGCCGTCAAGTAATTCCCTCGCCCGGCGTGCGATGCATGTCTACTCGATCGTGCGCGTTGCTCGTCGCGCCGGTT
>JAKBAA010000029.1 GCA_021809425.1 Actinomycetes bacterium
TCGAGGACGCTCGGCGGTGCGCCCGCCGGGATCTCGAGCAGGACGACCTTGCCGGCGAGCGCCGGATCCTGCGCCACGGTCACCGGGAGGTCGTTGAGGGCGCTCGGCGAACGGCGACCGGAGGTAAGGAACACGTCGTGGCGCGAGGACTCGACGACCAGCCCGGCGACCGGCTCGCCGCCCTCGACGAGGCCGATCGAGCAGCACGACCAGGGCAGGCCGCTCACGAAGTTCGCCGTGCCGTCGATCGGGTCGACCACCCAGTCTCGCCGGCCGGTCGGGCCACGGCGCCAGCCGCCCTCCTCGCCGAGGAAGCCGTCGTCGGGGTAGCTGGCGGAGACCGCCTCGAACAGCCAGGCCTCCATCGCCCGGTCGGCGGTCGTGACGAGGTCCTGCGGGCCGAGCTTCGCCTCGACGCCGAGCCCGTCACGGCCCTCGACGGCCGCCTCCAGCCGCACCAGGACCTCGGCGGCGACGGCGTGCAGCCAGCTGCCGAGCTCGCCCGCCCCCGCCGGGGCACCCAGCGCCGCGGCGCTCACGGACGGCTGCCCGAGCCGGACGTCCCGCTCGCCCCGCGCACCGCCATCGCCGACGGCGCGGCCACCGGGCGCTCGGCCGCCGCCTCGGGGGCGACCTGCCCGCCGCCTCCCGACCCGAACAGGTGGACCTTGCGGAAGCGGACCGCCACGTCGTCACCCGGGGCGACCACGACGCCCTTGTCGACGAAGGCCCGGAGGTCGAGCGCGCCGCAGCGCAGGCGGAGCGCGCGGAAGTGCCCCTTGCTCGTGACCTCCTCCACCGTGAAGCGCGCCGGCAGGCCGGCGTCGGCGTCCAGCACGACGTCCTCGGGACGGACCCCCATCTCGAGCCGGTCGCCGGCGGCCAGAACGCCCTCGTCGACCGGCACGGCCACGTCACCGGCCAGGCGAACCTGCTGGCCGGACGCTGCGCCCGTGAAGAAGTTCATGGCGCCGAGGAACTCGGCCACGAAGGTGGTGGCCGGCGTCTCGTAGATGTCCGTCGGCGAGCCCACCTGCTCCACGTGGCCGTCGCGCATCACGACGATCCGGTCCGAGAGCTCGAGCGCCTCCTCCTGGTCGTGCGTCACGAGCAGCGTCGTCGTGCCCACCTCTCGCTGGAGCGAGCGCACGAAGGTCCGCAGCTCCACCCGCAGCTTGGTGTCGAGCGCGCTGAACGGCTCGTCGAGCAGCAGGATGCGCGGCTCGAGCGCCAGGGCGCGGGCGAGGGCCACCCGCTGCTGCTGCCCGCCCGAGAGCTGGGCGGGGAGGCGGCTGCCGAGCTCGGCCAGCCCGACGACGCTCAGCAGCTCGTGCACCCGCCGGGCGATCTCCTGCTTCGGCCGGTGGCGCAGCTCGAGGCCGAAGCTGACGTTGCGCGACACGTTGAGGTGGGGCCACAGCGAGAGCTGCTGGAACAGCATCGCCGTCGGCCGGCGCTCGACGGGCACGCCGCTGACGTCGACGCCGTCGATCAGGATGCGGCCGGTGTCCGGCGACAGGAACCCCCCCACCATCCGCAGGATCGTGGTCTTCCCGCTTCCCGACGGGCCGAGCAGGGTCAGGAACTCGTGCGGGCGCACCGTCAGGCTGACCGCGTCCACGGCCGGCGCGCCGCTGAACGACTTCGTCACCTGCTCGAGGACGAGCTCGGATCCCTGCATCGCCGCAGAACTTGTCACGTGACGTCCTTTCCTACCGGAGGTGCATCGCTGCGCTCGTGCCCGCGAACAGGTGCTTGCGGACGAGGATCAGCAGCACGACCGAGGGGATGGACAGCACCACCGCGAAGACGGCGGCGAACTGGACCGGGTAGTCGAGCACGAGCGAGTACATCCGCACCGGCATGGTGAGGTAGTTCGGCGCGCCGACGATGAACGTGCCCTGCGCCTCGTCGAAGGCGGCGAGGAAGGACAGGACTGCCGCCACGGCGATGCTCGGGCGGCACAGCGGCAGGAGGACCCGCCAGAACACCTGGACCTTCGACGCCCCGGCGTCGCGGGCGGCCTCGACGAGCTCCTCCGGGATCGCCGCGAACCCGGTCGCCGGGATCCAGGTCATGAACAGGATCGTGCCGATCAGCTGGACCACGACCACCCCGATGACCGTCCCCATCAAGTTGAGCAGGAACAGCATCGGGATCATCGCGATGTAGAGGCTGATGCGCGGGAAGGCGTTGATCGAGAACACGCTCAGCAGGACGAAGCGCTTCCCCGGGAAGTTGTACCGCCCGATGGCGTAGGCGGCCGGCAGGCAGATCACCATCGACACGGCGAGCACCACCGGGGCGATCGTCACCGACAGCACCACCGAGTGCAGCAGCCCGGGCGAGGCGAGCACGGTGTGCCACCACGACAGCGTGAACGAGGTCGGCACGAGCGACGGGAAGCTGAAGCCCCGAGAGAAGGCGAGCACGATCAACCAGCCGAGTGGCGCCACGATGAAGAAGACGGCGGCGAGGAACAGCACGACCTGGCCGACCCGCATCCCCACCCGCAGCACCGAGCGCGCCCGCGAGGTGGGCGCGTTCCAGCCGGGAACCTCGACGCTAGCCGCGACCGACACGGCGACTCCTTGACCCGAGGGCGTAGACGCAGCCGATCAGGGCGGCGAGCACGAAGATCGTGAAGCCGATCACGGCGGCCTGCTGTGGCTGATTGTAGGCGGTGTAGGTGTTGACGGCGTCGACCCCGAGCATGACCGGGCTCGACGGGCCGACGATGTAGGGGACGGTGAAGCTCCCGAGCGCCCCCACCGCGGTGAAGCAGAACACGACCGTGCACTCCCGCCGCAGCTGGGGAAGCATGATCCGCCGGGCGATCGTGAACGGCCGGGCGCCGGCGTCCCGACCGGCGTCGAGCGAGCTGTCGCCGAGCGAGGCCACGCCGGCGCGCAGCAGCAGCACGGCGAACGGCAGGCTGACCCAGGTCTCGGCGAGGATCACGCCCTGGATCCGGCCGCTGAAGATCAGCCCGTTCGACCAGCCGGCCAGCTGGGCGAGGCTGTTGGTGAAGCCGCGGTCGCCCCAGAACGTCCACAGCGAGAAGCTCGCGATGACCACCGGGATGAACAGCGGGATGACCGCCAGGAACTGCAGCACGGCGAGCGGCTTGCTCGGCCGCAGGCGGTGCCAGAACGTGAGCAGCGCGGCGATGGCCAGCACCACTGCGGCGGTCACGACAAAGACCATGACGGTGGCGAAGATGTCCTGGCGGTACGACGCGTTCTCGAACAGCTGGGTGATCGCGCCGAGGGTCCCGATCCCGTGGGCCGGGATCTCGCCCTGGCCGAGCTCCGAGATCGCCGCGTTGGGCCCGCCGAGGTGGCCGAACATGAGGAGCAGGCTGAAGACGATGGGGATGCCGCCGAACACGAGCAGGAAGGCGACCGGGAGGTAGCCGAGCAGGCCGGCCAGGCCCCCCCGGCTCCCGCCCTCCGCCGACCGGCGGCTCCGCCGTGCCCGTGGTGCCGGCGCGCCCGGCGCGCCGGCACCACCTACGACGGCTTCAGCGACTTCTGTCGAGACGGAAGTCTCTGACACCTGGCTCCTCTCCTGCCCCTCGTGCGACCGCCGACCTACGGCACCTGCTGCTGCCAGATCCGGTTCAGGTCGCTCGAGATGGTCGCGGCGTACGGCAGCGACTGGCCGTCACCGAGGACCCCGAACTCGCTCTGCACCGTCTTCGTCATGACCGACACCTTGATGCCCGGGAAGCCGGCGAGCCGCTTGACCACCTTGGCCTGCTGGGGCACCGAGAGCACGAAGTTCAAGAAGGCCGAGGCGAGGATGGCCTGGTTCTTCGGCGTGTACTTCGGGATCCCGAGGTACACCGGGCTGCCGGCGAACGGCGGCGTGAGGTCGACCAGCTTGATCGACTTCGGCAGCTGCCCGTCCTGGAGCGCCTGGGTGCCCTGGTCGGACCACACCGTCGCCATCTGCACGGCGCCGGAGCCGAGCAGGGTCAGCACCTGGGTGTTGCCGGTCGGGTAGTTGCCGCCCCCGTACATGTCCGGGTTGAGCTTGTGCAGCTCGGCGAGGCCCTTGGACCAGTAGCTCTCGAGCGAGGAGTTGCTCGTGAAGGCGAGCTGCTCCTGCACCGACTGGGGGATGTACGAGTTGAGCACCGACTGCACGAAGTAGCTCCCCGAGCCGCCGCCGCTCGGCGAGCAGTAGGCGAACTTGCCCGGGTTCTGCTGGATCCAGGTCAGCAGCTGGGCCAGCGTCTTCGGCGGGTTCTTCACCGTCGCCGAGTTGTAGGCCAGCACCACCTTCGAGCCGCGGTAGGGGACGGCGTCGCTGTTCACGACCTTCATCGACGCGCTCGGCACGTTCACCGAGTTCGGGATGTCCTTCGTCGTGACCGGGATGAACAGGCCCTGGCGGGCGGCCAGCTCGACGGCGTTCGTCGCCGACTCGAGGAGTGCGTAGCCGCTGGCGGCGTGGTTCTTCTCGGCCTGGGCGACGCGCGCCAGGGTCGCCACGTCGTTCGTGCCGTGCTCGTCGAAGACGTAGTTGACGTGGATGTTCGGGTAGGCCCGGTTGAAGGCCGGGATCAGCACGTCCTGCCAGAGCTGCTGGACGTTGGTGTCGCCGCCCGAGTAGAAGGCAAAGCTGCCTGCCAGCGTCCGCGGGTAGCGCGCCTTGGTCTTGTGGCTCGTGGTGTGGTGCACCCGGGCGGCCGGACGTACCGACGCGCCGACGCCGGTCCCGAGCCCGATCGAGAGCGCCACGCTGCCGACCACTGCCAGGGCAGCGGCAGATCTCCTATGCCTCATGTCCTCTCCATTTCGCTCAACTGCTTTCACTAATGATGTGCACATCCAGGCGCTCGTTGGTGCGGGGCGCCCGGCGTCGCCGGTCCGGCGAACCGGAAGGCCACCGTGCAACATCTCGTGTTGCCGACCTGCGCGCTCCGCTCGCCGCGGCGGGCCGGGACTGCCTCGCGCCGGTCGGGTGGAGCCCCGATGGAGCGCCCTGCGGCTGCGAGCAGGTGATCGGCGTTCGGCGGCGACCCCCGCCGCCCGTGCCCCCTTGTCATGTTGTACTTACGAAGCGCGCACGTTACCCTCCTCTCGTGGGTTTGTCTACGAGCCGGCGGCGGCACACAACCGCCCAGCTCAGGCGGTACGGCGATCCCGAATCCGGGCGCAGCGCCGCGCCCGGCGGGCGGGCCCGGTCGCGCGCGACGAGGGCTGCCGGGCGGCCATGAGCGCCGCCTCGGGCAGCCCGCCGGAGGGGCGCCGGCCCAACGTCGTGGTCGTGCTCGTCGACGACATGGGCTACTCCGACCTCGGCTGCTACGGCGGGGAGCTGCGCACCCCGGCGATCGACGCGCTCGCCGGCGCCGGCGTGCGCTGCGCGCACTTCTACAACACCGCCCGCTGCAGCCCCTCCCGGGCGTCCCTGCTCACCGGCCTGCACCCCCACCAGACCGGGATCGGCATCCTCTCGAACGACGACCGGCCCGGCGGCTACCCCGGCTCGCTCAACGAGCGCTGCCGGACGATGGCCGAGGTCCTCGGGGCCGGCGGCTACGCGACGGCCATGTTCGGCAAGTGGCACCTCTCGGCCCAGATGGTGACGCCCGATGCCTCCTGGCCCACGCGCCGGGGCTTCGAGCACTTCTTCGGGACCCTCACCGGATGCGGCAGCTACTTCCAGCCGAGGACGATGTTCCGCGGCGAGCAGCCCGCCGACGACGCGGCCGAGCCCCCGGACTTCTACTACACCGACGCGATCAGCGACGGGGCCGTCGGGTACCTCCGCACGGCGGACCCGGAGCGGCCGTTCTTCCTCTACGTCGCCTACACGGCCCCGCACTGGCCCCTGCACGCGCCCGAGGAGGACATCCGGGCCTACGACGGCGTCTTCGACGCCGGCTGGGACGAGCTGCGCCGCCGGCGCACCAGCCGGCTCGTCGCCGAGGGCCTGTTCCGGAGCGACGCCCTGGCGAGCGGGCGCGATCCGACCCAGCCCGCCTGGGACGACGTCGACGACCAGCCCTGGCAGCTCCGGCGGATGCAGACCTACGCCGCCCAGGTGAGCCGAGTCGACGACGGCATCTCCCGGATCGTCGCCGCGCTCGAGGACCGCGGCCAGCTCGACCGGACCCTCCTGCTGTTCCTCTCCGACAACGGGGCGTCCCCCGAAGGCCTGCCGCTGGTCTCGGCCGAGCAGTTCGCCACGCGCGCCGACATCCTCCCGCGCGCCACCCGGGCCGGTGCGCCCATACGCGTCGGCAACACCCCCGACATCGTTCCCGGCCCCGAGGACACCTACGCGAGCTACGGGCGGGCGTGGGCCAACCTTTCGAACACCCCGTTCCGCTTCTACAAGCGCTGGGTGCACGAGGGCGGCATCGCCGCTCCGTTCATCGCCCACTGGCCGGAGGGCGGCCTGGCGGCCGGCACGGTGCAGCAGGGCGCCCACCAGCTGACCGACGTGCTGCCCACCGTCCTCGAGGCGACGGGCGTCCCCTACCCGAACGGGGAGGGCGTGACCGCCCTCGAGGGCGTCTCCATGCTCGCCCACCTGCGCGGCGCGCCGGCCACCGACCATCCGCTCTTCTGGGAGCACACCGGCAACGCCGCCGTCCGTCGCGGCGCCTGGAAGCTCGTCCGGGAGCACCCCGGCGATTGGGAGCTCTACGACATCGCCGCAGACCCGGCCGAGCTCACCGACCGCGCCGCGCAGCAGCCCACGCTCGTCGCCGAGCTCGCCGCCTCCTGGGACGCCTGGGCCGCGCGGGTCGGCGTGATCCCCTGGGAGGTCACCCTCGACCTCTACGAGCGCCGGGGCGCGACCGCCGAGGAGGCCGCCGGCTGACCTTCGGGCTCGACCCGGGTCGGCACGCCGCTGCACCGCCCACCCGGGCGTCCGGCGCGCCCCGGCGCCGCACCGTCCGCGCCGGCGGGGACGGGGACCGGGACCGGTCCTCGGCAGGCCGTCGGGTTGCACGAGTGGGAGAACGTAGGCGCCGCCGGCAACAGCGCGGCCTCGCCCCGGCAACAGCCGGGCGACGCCCGGGTGAATTCTCGCGCGCACCTTTGTCATGATGTCTCGTCACCATCACTACGCTGGCGGCGCCGGCGAGGAGAGCGAGGGGTGGCTGCCACGGAACGCATCTGGCTGACGGCACTTGCGCTGGCATTCGCCTTCGTGAGCGGCGCGAACGACGGGGTGACCCTCGCAGCGACGAGCGCCCGGTCGCGCGCCATGGCACCGCTCGTCGCCCTCGGCGTCCTCGCCGTCGCCGTCGGTGCCGTGCCGCTCGTCCTCGGCACCGGGGTGGCGGGGACCGTGGCGCACGGTCTCGTCTCCTTCGAGCGCTCCGACGGGCAGCTGGCCTTCCTCTGCGCCGGGCTGTGCGCGCTCGTGGTCGTGCTCACCCTCTCGCGGCGGGGACTTCCGACGAGCCTCACGATGGCGCTCACCGGTGCCATCGTCGGCGCCGGGCTCGGAGCGGGACTGCCGACCCGCTGGTCGACCGTCGCGGCCGTGCTCCTCTCGGGGGTGGTCGCCCCGATCGTGAGCGGGCTGCTCGCCTACCTGCTGGCGCCCGGGACGCGCACGCTGCTCGGCGCGCGACGGCGGTGCCGGGGCGCCCGTGCGCTGCAGCTCGTCGCCTACCTCGGCCAGTGCATCGCCTACGGCGTGAACGACGGCGAGAAGCTGGTCGCCCTGCTCGCCGTGGCGAGCGCCGCACCCGGTGGCGCCGTCCGGGCGAGCGCCGGCGGCCAGGCGCTGCTCGCCGGCGCGTTCGCCGCCGGTGGCCTGCTGTTCCTCCGGCGAACCGCCACCCGTGTCGCCGGCCAGATGGTGCGCGCCAGCGAGGAGGGCACCCTCGCCGCCGTCGTCGCCGCGACCGTCGCCGTCGTCGGGGGGGCCGCCGCCGGCATGCCGCTGTCGTCGACCCAGGCGACCACCGCCGCCCTCCTCGGCGGATCGGCGCGGCTCGTGCCCTGGGGGGTGCGCTGGCAGCAGGTGCGCTCGATCGGGCTGGCCTGGGCCCTCACGCTGCCCCTGGCGACCGGGCTGGCGTTCGGCGCCGGCCTGCTCATCCGGCGCTGAGGCGTGCCGGTGCGCGGCATTGGTCATGACATCCGGAGAAAGTTTGACCTTGCCGCGACGCGGCGCGACGATACTTGCCTCAGGCGCGCCCGGACCCGTCTCCGGCCGCGCGACGCCCCATCGGCGCCCGCCGGCGCCACCGAAAGGAGCGGAGTGGCGAACACCTCGGCGCTGCACCGCCGTGCCGGTGAGCTCGCGCGGCATCCCTACTCCCTCGAGCTGACGCCCGAGGAGGCGGGCTGGCGCTACTCGTCCTTGCGCATCGCCACCCTCGCCCCCGGCGAGCTGCTCGAGCTCGAGACGGGCGACGAGGAGTGGCTCGTCGTGCCGCTCGCCGGAGGCGCCGAGCTGCGCGTCGGCGCGGACGCCGTCACCCTGGACGGCCGCCGGGACGTCTTCTCCGGGCCGAGCGACGTCTGCTACGTGCCGCCCGGCCGCTCCCTCCGGCTCGGGAGCACCGGCGGCGGGCGCTTCGCCCTCGCCGGCGCCCGCGCCGAAGGCGGGCTGCCCGTGGCCTACCGCCCGGCAGCCGAGATCGCCGTCGAGCTGCGCGGCGCCGGCTCCTGCTCTCGCCGGGTCGTCGGCTACGCCATGGGTGAGGCGCTCGCCGCGGGGCGCCTCCTCTGCTGCGAGGTCGTGACGCCTGCGGGCAACTGGTCGTCGTTCCCCCCGCACAAGCACGACGAGCAGACCGAAGGCGAGCGCGAGCTCGAGGAGATCTACTACTTCGAGATCGCTGCCGACGCCGCCGGGCGGCGCGGCGTGGCGTACCAGCGCCTCTACGGCACGCCCGAGCGCCCCGTCGAGCTCCTCGCCGAGGTCGGCCACGGCGACGTCGTCGTCGTCCCCCACGGCTACCACGGCCCGTCGATGGCCCTTCCGGGCTACGACCTCTACTACCTCAACGTGATGGCCGGTCCCGGCGAGCGCCGCTGGCTGGCGACCGACGACCCCGCCTACCACTGGGTCCGCTCGACCTGGGAGCACGAGGCGGTCGACCCGCGCTGCACCACCGAGGCGGGGCGATGAGCCGCCGCCTGACCGTCGCCCAGGCAGCCGTCCGCTTCCTCGCCGCCCAGCGGAGCGAGCGCGACGGCGTCGAGCATCGGCTGATCGCCGGGTGCTTCGGCATCTTCGGCCACGGCAACGTCGCCGGCCTCGGGCAGGCCCTGCTCGAGGCCGAGCACGAGGACCCTGCCCTGTTGCCCTACCGGCCGGTCCGCAACGAGCAGGCGATGGTGCACACCGCTGCCGCCTTCGCCCGCATGCACAACCGCCTCTCCACGCTGGCCTGCACCTCCTCGATCGGCCCGGGCGCCACCAACATGGTGACCGGTGCCGCCCTCGCCACGATCAACCGCCTGCCCGTGCTCCTGCTCCCCGGCGACGTCTTCGCCACGCGTCCCGCCGACCCGGTCCTCCAGCAGCTCGAGCACCCCTCCGGGCGCGACCTGTCGGTCAACGAGGCGCTGCGCCCGGTGTCGCGCTTCTTCGACCGCGTCACCCGCCCCGAGCAGCTTCCCGAGGCCCTCCTCGGGGCGATGCGGACGCTGACCGACCCCGCCGACACCGGGGCGGTCACCCTTGCGCTCTGCCAGGACACCCAGGCCGAGGCGTACGACTGGCCCGACGACCTGTTCCGCCCGCGCTGCTGGCACGTCGACCGCCCCCGCGCCGACCCGGCGGCGGTGGCCCGCGCCGCCGCCCTGCTGCGCAGCGCCCGCCGGCCGCTCATCGTCGCCGGGGGAGGCGTCATCTACGCCGAGGCGACCGCCGCCCTCGCCGCCCTCGCCGAGCGGACCGGCATCCCGGTCGCCGAGACCCAGGCCGGCAAGGGCTCGCTCCGCTTCGACCACCCCTGCGCCGTCGGGGCGATCGGCGCCACCGGCACGACGGCCGCCAACGCGCTCGCCGCCGAGGCGGATGTCGTCCTCGGCATCGGGACGCGCTGGAGCGACTTCACCACCGCCTCCCACAGCGCCTTCCAGGACCCCGCCGTCGCGGTGATCTCGGTCAACATCGCCCGCGTGGACGCCGCCAAGCTGAGCGGGCTCGCCGTCGTCGGCGACGCCCGGGCAGTCCTCGACGACCTCGGCGCGGCGCTCGGCGACCACGCCGTCCCCGCCGAGCACCGCGCCCGCTCCCGGGCGCTCGCCGCCTCCTGGGACCAGACGGTCTCGGCGGCGTACGCACGCCGCAACCGCCCGCTCCCCTCCCAGTCCGAGGTGATCGGCGCCTTGAACGATGCCTGCGGCGACGACGGCGTGATCGTCTGCGCCGCCGGCTCGGCCCCCGGCGAGCTCCACAAGCTGTGGCGGGCGAGCGACCCGAAGGCGTACCACGTCGAGTACGGCTACTCCTGCATGGGCTACGAGATCGCCGGCGGCCTCGGCGTCAAGCTCGCCGCTCCCGAGCGTGAGGTGTTCGTCCTCGTCGGCGACGGCTCCTACCTGATGCTCGCCCAGGAGCTTGTGACCGCCGTCCAGGAGCGCGTCAAGCTCACGATCGTGCTCGTCGACAACCACGGCTACGCCTCCATCGGCGCCCTCTCCGAGACGGTCGGCGCCGAGCGCTTCGGCACGGCGGCGCGCGCACGCGACCTGGCCACCGGCCGCCTCGACGGCGAGGTGCTCCCCGTCGACTTCGCCGCCAACGCCGAGAGCCTCGGGGCCGCCGCCCGCCGCTGCACCACCATCGACGAGCTGGCGGCGGCGCTCGCCTGGGCGCGCCACGAGCACGGCCCCGTCCTCCTCGCCATCGAGACCGACCCGCTCGTCCCGGCCCCCTCGAGCGAGTCCTGGTGGGACGTGCCCGTCGCTGCCGTCTCCACCCTCGAGGCGACGGCAACGGCCCGGGCGGCCTACGAGACGGGCCGCAAGGCCGAGCGCCCGTACCTGTGACCACGGCGCGCCTCGGGATGCGGCGGATCGACCACGCCATCGCCGGGCGCGCCTCCGCCAACGCCCAGCGCGTCCGCGCCTTCCTGCGCGACGTCGCCGGCCGCAACGGCCCCCAGCTCGTCTCGATCCTCGTCGCGCACGTCGAGTGCGCCGTCGAGGGCGTCACGTTCGCCGAGCACGTCGTCGCCCGCGCCGACCCCGCCGGTCAGGAGGTCGAGACCGCCATGCGGGCGATCGAGCGGCGCGGCGACGCCCTGCGCCGGCGGCTCGTCTCGGTGCTCAGCGAGACCCTCGTCACGCCGCTCGACCGCGAGGACCTCTTCCGGGTCTCCCGCTCGATCGACGACGTGCTCGACAACACGCGGGACTTCGTGCGCGAGTGGACCCTCTACGGCCCCGCCTCGGCACGCAACCTCGGCGCCGTGCTGGCCACGCTGCGCGACGGGCTCGGCGCCCTCTCCGGTGCCGTCGGCGCCCTCGCCACCAGCCCTGATCGGGTCTCCGGGGCCCTCCTCGGGGCCAAGCAGCAGGCCGGGGAGATCCGTCGCCACTTCCAGCGCGAGGTGGCCGCCCTGTTCCACGACCCGGTCGACGTCGAGCTGCTCAAGCACCGTGAGCTGCTGCGCCGCCTCGACGTCGTCGGGCTGCGCTTCGGCGAGGCGGTCGACGTGCTCTTCGACGCCCTCGTCAAGCGTGGCGAGGGCTTCTTCGAGCAGCCCGACGAGCGCTGAGCCGCCCGCCCAGCCCTCGGGCCCTCGGCGAGGTCGGGCGCCGCGGTCGGGCGCTCGGCGAGGTCGGGCGCCGCGGTCGGGCCCTCGGCGAGGTCGGGCGCCGCGGTCAGGCGTCGAGCTCGGCCACGGCGACGGGCCGGTGCTCCTCGAGCGAGCGCTGGGCGGCGAGGGCGAGGACGAGCGCGGCGCGCCCGTCGGCGCCCGTCGTCGGCGGCACCGCCGTGTCCGCCAGGGCCGTCACGAAGGCCTCCCACTGGGCGAGGTAGGAGTGGCGGTAGCGCTCGATGAAGAAGTCGGACAGCACGCTGTGGCGCAGCCCGCTCGCGTCGGCCCGCATGCCGGTGTGCGGCAGCGGGTTCTCCGAGGCGGCCATGCCGAGCGGACCGAGCACCTCGACGCGCTGGTCGTAGCCGTAGGTCGCCTGGCGGCTGTTGTCGATCACCGTCAGGCACCCGTTGGCGTGCACCAGGGTCACCACGGCGGTGTCGATGTCGCCCAGCTCGACCAGCTCGGGGACGAGCCGGACGGCGCCGCGCGCGTACACCTCGGTGACCTCGGAGCCGACCACGTAGCGCGCCATGTCGAAGTCGTGGATCGTCATGTCGCGAAACAGCCCGCCGGAGCCCGCTGCGTAGCTGAGCGGTGGCGGCGCCGGGTCGCGGCTCGTGATGCGAGCCAGGCTCGGCTCGCCGAGCTCGCCGGCCGAGACGGCGTCGCGCACCGACCGGTGGGCGGGGTCGAACCGCCGGTTGAAGCCGACCATGAGCGGCACGCCTGCCCGGGCGACGGCCGCCAGGGCGCGGTCGACCTCGCCGAGGTCGAGCGAGATCGGCTTCTCGCAGAAGATCGCCTTGCCCGCCGCCGCTGCCGCCTCGATCAGGGCGGGGTGGGTCTCCGTGGGGGTGCAGATCGCCACGGCGTCGACCCGCTCGTCGGCGATCAGGTCGCCGGCCGGCGCCGCTGCGACACCGTGCGCTGCGGCACAGCGCTCTGCCAGGGCGTCGGCCGTGTCGGCCACGCCGGCGAGGCGCGCCCCGGGAACGGCACCGGACAGCAGGGCGGCATGCATCGAGCCGATCCGGCCGGCACCGAGGACGGCGACCGCCAGACGTGCTTCCATCGTCCCTCCTCAGCGCGCCGCGCCCGACAGGGCGTGGCGCAGGTAGTCGATGCTTGCGGCGACGTCGCTGCCGGGATCGCAGGCATCCTCGGTGCCCGGGTCGATCGTGGTGTCCTGCTCGAGCACGTACCAGCCGCGATAGCCCTGCCGCTCGAGCGCGCCGACGGTGGCGGCGACCGCCACGTCGCCGCCACCGAGCGGGCGGAACATGCCCTTCCTGGTCGCCTCGAGCAGGCTCACCTCGTGCGCCAGCACCGGACCGGCGGCCGACAGGTCGACGTCCTTCAGGTGCACCAGCGCCACGCGGGCGGCATGGGCCTCGGCGAAGGCGACCGGGTCCGTCCCCCCGATCGCGAGGTGGCCGGTGTCGAGGCAGATCCGCACCGACGAGCGCTCCATGACCACCTCGAGCTGGGCGGCACGCTCGACGAGCGTGCCGACGTGGGGATGGAGCACCTGGACAAGTCCGTGCGCGGCACAGATCTCCTCGACGATGTCCAGCCCGGCGACGAAGGCCGCCCACCCTTGCTCGTCGAGGTCGCCCGGCTCGGACCAGCCGGCGTCGCGCACCGCCGCCGTCACGAAGTACGACGCGCCCGCCCCGGCGAGCAGGCTCGCCGCAGCCTCGCCGTCGCGCCGGAGCGCCTCGCGGGCGCCGCCCTCCTGGAGGACGAGCGGGACGAAGCCGCCGACGAGGCCGAGCCCGTGCCCTGCGAGCAGGGCGCCGATCGCCGCCGGGTCGTCACCGAGGTAGCCGAGCGCCCCGAGCTCGCTCGCCTTCAGGCCGGCACCGGCCATCTCGGCGAGCACGCGCCCACGCGGCAGCATGACGCCCCAGCCGGGCACCTCGCAGACCCCCCAGGAGATCGGCGCCCCGGCGAGCCGGTCGAGCGCGCTGCCCGGTGGTGCTTCCATCACGATCCCCCTTCAGGGCTGTCGGGCGGTGCCGGGCTACGGGGCGCCAGCGCCGCCGCCTCCTGCGGCGAGACGGCGTGGCCGAGCGCGTGCGCCGCCGAGGCGGCGAGCGCGACGTCGAACGCGGCGAGCGCCTCGCGCCCGCTGACCGGCGACGGGGCCCCGTCGCGCACCGCCTGGGCGAACGCCTCGAGCTCGGCCACGAACGCGGGGGCGTACCGGCGGTCGTACGAGGAGAGCAGCGGGCGCACCGCCTCGTTGTGGCGGCGCCACTCGGCAAGGAAAGCTGGGGGCATCTCGAGGCGGACCGTCGCCTTCGCCCCCATCAGCTCGGCCGAGCTCTCGTAGCCGTAGCCGGCGACCCGGCTGAGGTCGACCACACCGAGGGCGCCGTTCGCGAACTCGAGCGTCACGAGCGCCGTGTCGGCATCGCCGAGCGCCGCGAAGCCCGGGTCGCTCAGCGCCGTGCCGAGCGCGTGCACCCGCACCACGTCGCCGACGAGGAAGCGGGCCAGGTCGAAGTCGTGGATCCCCATGTCGACGAAGATGCCGCCCGAGCTGGCGAGGAAGCCCATCGGTGGCGGCGACTGGTCGCGCTGCGAGATCCGCAGCAGGTACGGAGCGCCGAGCTCTCCGGCGCGCACCCGCCGCGCCGTGTCGGCGACGGTGGCGTCGAAACGGCGGTTGAACCCCACCTGCAACAGGACGCCTGCCGCCTCGAAGGCCTCGACGACCGCCACCGTGGCGGCGCGCTCGAGCGAGATCGGCTTCTCGCAGAAGGCCGGCACGCCCGCCGCCGCGGCGGCGAGCGCCACGCCGGCATGCGTCGGCGTCGGCGTGGCGATGACGACCCCGTCCAGCCGCCCGTCCCCGAGCAGCGCCTCGAGGTCCGGCGCCACCTCCACCCCGTAGCGCTCCCCGGCGCCGGCGGCGAGCCCGGCGTCGGCGTCGAAGCAGGCGACGAGCGCCGCCGACGGGCAGGCGCCGGCCAGGTTCGCGGCGTGGACCGCCCCCATCCGGCCGAGGCCCACGATGCCGATCCGCGCCCGCCCGCTGCTCATCGCGCCACCCCTCGGGCACCCTGCCGACCTTCGTGCCCGTCGCTGCCGTCCTGTGGAGACGCCACGATGGTCACCGTCGTCCGAGCGCCCGCGCCATCTCGTCGATCCCGCCGGCGACGTCGCCGTCGTCGGGGTACAGGAGCGCCCGGCCGGCAGCCAGCCCTCGCACGCCCGGAAGGCCCAGGGCGTTCGCCAGCGCCTCGCGGGTGTCGCCCTCGCGCGCACCGGGGTCGCCGCCGAGGACCAGCACGGGGAGCGTCGTGGCGGCCACCACGCGGCGCATGTCGGCCACGACCGGCAGCTTCAGCCAGGTGTAGGCGCTCGTCGCCCCTAGCGCCGCGCTGACCGAGACCGAGCGGATGACCATGTCGCTCGACAGGTCGTTCTCGACGCGCTGGCCGGACAGCCGCCGGGCCCAGAAGGGCTCGACCATCGCCATCAGCCGCTCGCCGGCGAGCCCCGTGATGGCCCGCCCGCACGCCTCGAGGGTCGCCACGCTCGCCGGGTCGTCCGGAGCGATGCGGCACAGCATCTTGCCCCCGTCGAGACCCATGTCGACGATCGTCTTCACGTCATAGGCCGTGAACCGGTCGTCGAGCTCGAAGGACGTGTCGACGATGCCGCCGCGGTTCATCGACCCGATCGCGACCCGCCCGTCGAGCACGCCGAGGAGGAGCAGGTCCTCCAAGATGTCGGGCGTCGCCAGGACGCCGTCGACGCCGGGGCGCTCCAGCGCCACGCAGAGCCGCTCGAGCAGGTCGTCGCGATCCGCCATCGCCATGGGGACGGACCCCACGCCGAGCGCCCCCCGGCCGGGGTGGTCGGCGGCGACGATGAACACCTTGCCGTCGTCCCGCACGAGCGGCCGCCGCCGGCGCCGGCGGGCCGCCTCGGTGATCGCGTCCGGGTCGTGCAGGCGGAGCTCCCTCAGCTTCTCGGTCCGGCGCTCACCCAAGGGAGGTCTCCGCCAGCAGGGCCGCCACCTCGTCGGGCGTCGGCATCGCCGTCGAGCACTCGAGGCGCGAGGCCACGATCGCGCCCGCCGCATTGGCGAAGCCGAGGGTGCGCTCCAGCTCCCACCCCTCGAGCAGCCCGAGGCAGAGGGCGCCGCCGAAGGCGTCGCCGGCGCCGATGCCGTTCACCACCTCGACCGAGATCGGGGGCACCGCGACCCGCTCCCCGGCGCGGAACGCCGTGACGCCGGCAGGGCCGCCCTTCACCACCACGAGCTCGGCCCCGGTCGCCAGCAGGGCCTCCGCCGCACGGGTCGGGTCGTCCTCCCCCGTCGCCACGGCACACTCCTCCCGGTTGCCCACCACGACGGTGACCCGGCCGATCACCTCGGCGATCGCCGCGCGTGCCGCTGCCGGCGACTCCCAGAAGCTCGGCCGGTAGTCGAGGTCGAGCACGGTCGGGCCGCGCCGCGCCCGCATCGTCAGCGCCGCGGCGTGGGCGGACCGGCTCGGCTCGGCCGACAGCCCGGTGACCGTGCACCAGAACAGGCGCGCCCCCGTGATCGCCGCAGCGTCCAGCTCGTCCGGCTCGATGACGAGGTCCGGTGCCTTGGGGAACCGGTAGAAGTAGATCGGGAAGTCGTCCGGCGGGAACAGCTCGCAGAAGGTGACCGGCGTCGGCAGCCCCGGGACGGCGCGCACGAAGCGGTCGTCCACCCCCAGCTCGCGTATCGTGCGGCGCACGTAGCGGCCGAAAGGATCCTCCCCGACACGGGTGATGATCGCCGCCCGCAGGCCGAGACGCCTTGCGGCGATGCTGACATTGGTGGCGCTGCCGCCGACGAACTTCTGGAACGTCGTCACGTCCTCCAGGCTTCCGGCCTGCAACGGGTAGACGTCGACCCCGACGCGCCCCATCGCCAGGACGTCGAACGGCGCGCCCGGTGCCGAGTCGACCCCGCCGGTCATGTCCGCCGCCGCGCTCTGCCGCTCGTGCCCACCGCTTCCCACCCGTCGTCCCCGTGCCGGTCAGCGGCTCACGCTACGCGCCAGCGTCAATGACGTCAATATGCCCGAATGTCATTACACGATGCGGGCGCCGGAGCCCCCGCCGGCTAGGTCAGCAGGAGGCTGATCTCGAAGGAGTACCGGCTCGCGAGGTAGGTGTGGCGGCCGAGCTCCACGATCTGGCCCGAGGCGTCGGCGGCGACGCGCACCATCGTCAGCACGGTGGCGCTGCGGCCCACCCGCAGCAGCCGTGCCTCGCGGGCCGTCACCGTACGGGCGGCGATCGTCTCGTCGGCGCTCTGCGGGCGGATCCCCCGCTCCCGGAAGAGGTCGTAGAGGCCGTGGGCCTCGAGCGCCGCCTTGTCGATCGGTGCCCCGAGCAGCGCCACCGGGACAGTGTTCGTCATCAGCGCCAGCGGCGCTCCCTCGGCGTAGCGGAGCCGCTCGATCTGGAGCACGGCGTCGCCGGGCGCCACGCCCAGCTCCTCGGCGCGCGCGGCGTCCGCGGGTTGCTCCTCCAGGTTGAGCACCTCGGTCTCCGGGCGGCGCCCGGCGCGCGCCAGGTCGTCGTGGAGGCTCGTCAGTGCGACGAGACGCTTGATCCGGCGGGCGGCCACGATCGTGCCGACGCCGCGGCGGCGCACGACCAGGTCCTTCTGGACGAGGGCCTGGATCGCCTGGCGCACCGTCGGACGGCTGACCCCGAGACGCCCGGAGATCTCGATCTCGTTCTCGAGGCGGTCACCCGGCGCGAGCCGGCCCGACTCGATGGCGACACGGAACAGCTCGGCAATCTGGAACCAGAGCGGGACGGGGCTCTCGCGATCGAGTCGCTGACCCTCAAGCTCGAACACCCTGCCTCCTCTGCCCCCGTGTCCGGACCCGGTCGACGGCTGGGGTGCGCTCCTCCTGATGACCAGACAATTGTCAGCCTACCGCGCTGGCCTGCGGAAAGGCACGGGGTGCCGGCGCCGTCCCGCCCGCGCACCGCCCGGCGGGCTCGGCGCGTCGGCGGTGGGCGCGTCGGCGCTCGGCGGCTCGGCGGCTCGGCGTCAGCGCGGATGGCAGACCTTGGCCTTTCGTGCGCTCCCGCAGGGACACGGCGCGTTCCGGGGGGCGGCGGCGATGACCTCGGCGATCGCCGCCGCGGGCTGGTTCGTCCGGAGCAGGTGCGCCATCGTCCGCATCGGCGCGTCGACGCGGCGGAAGAACGCCTTGTAGCCCGCGCAGAGGTAATTGAGGCCGGCCTCCCCGTCCGCCGTCGTGCAGAAGCGGTTCTTCGGGCACTCGCCGTTGCAGGCGAAGCGCACGTCGCACTCCCGGCAGGCGCGTGGCAGCGTGTCTGCCTTGGCCGCGCCGAAGCGTCGCTGGGCGGGCGAGGCGACCAGCTCTGCCACGTGGGTGGACAGGACGTTGCCGAGCAGGTGCTCGGCGTCGACGAAGTGGTCGCAGGAGTACAGGTCGCCGTTGTGCTCGAGCGCCACGGCGTCGCCGCAGGTCTCGGCGAAGACGCAGACGCCGGGCGGGACGCCCACGAAGGAGGCGAGGGCCGCGTCGAAGCTCTGGACGAAGACCCGACCGACGTCGCCGCCGACCCACTCCTCGAACACGGCGATGAGGAAGCTGCCCCACTGCTCGGCGCCGACGCTGCGCGCCGAGACCGCAGCCGCGTCGTCCGGGCGCGGCTCGTGCTCGACGATGGGGATGAGCTGGATGAAGCGGGCGCCGCACTCGTCGCGCAGATAGCGGTAGACCGCACGGGGATGCGCCGCGTTTGCTGCATGCACGCTGCACAGCACGTTGTGCTCGACCCCGTGCCGGCGCAGCAGCGACAGCGCGGCGACCACCCGCGCCTGGGTCGGACGCCCCTTCTTGTCGACCCGGTACCGGTCGTGCAGCTCCGGCGGCCCGTCGATCGACACGCCGACGAGGAAACGCTTCTCGCCGAGGAAGCGGGCCCAGTCCTCGTCGAGCAGCGTCGCGTTCGTCTGCAGCGTGTGGACCAGCCGCTGGCGCCGCGGCACGAGCGACTCGGCGTAGGCGACGATCTCCGTGAAGAACCCGAGCCCCATCAGGGTCGGCTCGCCGCCCTGCCAGGCGAGCACGACCTCGGGGGCGCCGGCGTGGGCCTCGATCACCTGGCGCACGTAGGCGCGGGCGACCTCCGAGCGCATGCGGAAGCGGCCGCCCGGATAGAGCGCCTCCTTCTCGAGGTAGAAGCAGTAGGCGCAGTCGAGGTTGCACACCGCCCCGGTCGGCTTGGCGAGCACGTGAAAGCCGGCCGGGGCGCCGGAGGGGCGGGCCGCCCGCAGCGGCGGGCCGCCGGCGTCCCCGACCCGCGGACGCCGGCTCGTGAAGCTGACCGGGGCGTCACCCACTGCCGGAGCCCCCGCCGGACCCCCCGCCGGACCCACTGGAGAGCCGCTCGCCGACCGGACGGGCGCGCACGACCTTCGACACGGCCCTCATGATGGCGCCCCCGCACCCGGCGGGGGGCCGGGCCATCCTCTGGGCCGGCGCCGCCATCGGCGCTACGCTGCGGGCATGCTGAAGAAGCTGCTCGTCCTCGCCCTTCTCGCCACCCTCGGCGTCGTCGCCGCCAAGCGCCTGCGCGCCAGCTGATCGCCAGGCTGCTGGGCGCCGGGCCTCTGGTCGCCGGCACGCCGGGGCGACGAGGCGCCGGTGATCCCGCCGGTCAGCTCGCGCGGCGCGCCCGCCGGCCCCAGGCCACGACCGCAACGACGCTGACGGCGACGGCGCCCGCCGCCATCTCCCGCTGGCGCTGCGCCGCCTGGGCGGCCACCGCCTCGCGCCACCGGCCCCCGAGCCGTACGGGCACCGGCCGGGCGAAGGTGCGTGCCTCCCAGTTCCGCTCGCGCGCCACCCGGGCGAGCAGGCGGTCGGCGTTGACCACCACCGGATGGCCGACCGCCTCCAGCATGGGAAGGTCGCTGACCGAGTCGCTGTAAGCGTACGACCGGGCCAGGTCGATCCCGCGCCGCTGGGCCAGCGCCCGCATGCCCTCCACCTTGAGCGGCCCGTACGAGTAGAAGGCCATCTCCCCGGTGTACCGGCCGGCCTCGTCGAGGGCCGCCTGGCTGGCGATCGTCTCGTCCACCCCGAGGTGCCGGCCGAGCGGGACCACCAGCTCCTCGGGCGACGCCGACACGATCACGACGAGGCGTCCCTCGTCATGGTGCTGCTCGATCAGCTCGAGCGCCTCGGCGTAGATGATCGGCTCCACCACGAGCTCCAGGGTCTCCTCGACGATCGCCGACACCTGGTCACGCGACCAGCCCCGCGTCAGCCGGAGCACGGCGTCCCGGATCCGCTCGACCCGGTTCTCGCTGGCGCCCAGGTGGAGGTAGACGAGCTGGGCCAGCCCGGCCCGCAGCAGGCCGCGCCGGTCGAGCAGGCCTCCGGCGCGTAGCGGGCCGCGGAAGGCGGCCATCGCCGCCTTGGCGATCACCGTCTTGTCGAGGTCGAAGAACGCCGCCTCCCGCCCGGCGGACGGCTCGCTCACGGCGCGACGAGCAGCTCGCGCACCTCGTCGTCGGCGTCCCCGATAACGAGCAGCAGCACCTCGTCGCCCACCGACAGCACGGTGTCGCCACGAGGCACCACGATGTGGCCGTCACGCACCACCGCCACCACGGTCGCCCCCCGCGGCAGCCCGAGGGCCGAGATGGCCCGGCCGTTCGCCGGCGACCCGTCGGCCAGGGTCACCTCGACAAGCCGGGCGTTGCCCCCGTCGAACTGCAGCAGCCGCACCAGCGAACCGACCGACACCGCCTCCTCGACGAGCGCCGACAGGAGGTGGGGCGTCGACACGGCGATGTCCACCCCCCACGTCTCGTTGAACAGCCAGTGGTTCTTCGGGTGGTTCACCCGGGCGATGACCCGCGGCACGGCGAACTCCTGCTTGGCGAGCAGCGAGATGACGAGGTTGTCCTCGTCGTCCCCCGTAGCCGCCACCACGACGTCCACCTCCTCGAGGCGCGCACCGGCCAGCACGTCCACCTCGCAGGCGTCCGCCCGCAGCAGCCGCACCGTCTCGCCGAGCGCCGCCGCGTCGACGTCGGGCACGCCCTTCTCCACGAGCAGCACCTCGTGGCCCCCCGCCGCCAGGTCGCTCGCCAGGAACGTCCCGACGGCGCCGGCCCCGGCGATCACCACCTTCACGGCCGCCACCCCCGGGCTCGCCGCTCCCTGCCGGCCGGCGTCACGGGGCCACCCGCGCCGGGGCGCCCTCGCCGACCGTCAGCAGCTCCTCGAGGCGGGCCCGTGTCGAGAAGGTGACCGCCGCCAGCAGCACGTCACCGTCCTGGCCGATCAGCTCGCCCACGTCGCAGCGCGGCGTCCCGTCCCGCACCACCGCCACGAGGCGCGCCCCGGTCGCCTCCTCGAGCTCGCGCAGGCGGCGGCCGCACCACTGGCGCGGCAGCGCCCGCTCGACCAGCTGCAACCGGCCGGTGGCGTCGGTCCACTCGGCGACGCTGCGCTCGGGGAACAGCTTGCGCAGCACCTGGTCGGTCGTCCAGGTCACCGTCGCCACCGTCGGCAGGCCGAGCCGCTGGTAGATCTCGGCCCGGCGCGGGTCGTAGATGCGGGCGACCACGTTGGGGATGCCAAAGGTCTCCCGGGCGATGCGGGCGCACAGGATGTTCGAGTTGTCGCCGCTCGTGACCGCCGCCAGGGCACCCGCCTGCTCGGCACCCGCCCGGATGAGCACGTCCCGGTCGAAGCCGGCCCCGACGATCGCCGTCCCGCCCCAGCCGGCCGGCAGCCGCTTGAAGGCGGCGTCGCTCTTGTCGATCACGGCGACCGTGTGGCCGTCCCCGATCAGCTCGACCCCGAGACGCGAGCCCACCCGGCCGCAGCCGACGACGATGACGTGCACCGCACTATCGAACACGGCTGTCGCCCGCCGCACAACTCGCCCGGGCGGACCGCCCCGGTCGGCGGCTCGGCGGGGTCGAGCCGGACGAGTTGCGTCCGGTGCGGCACCGCACGGCAGACTTGCGGACCGTGACCGCCGCCACGCCCCCGACGCCCGCTGCCGACGGCGCTCCGCCACCCCGACGACACTTCGAGCTGCCCGAGCCGCCGAGCTACCGGCTCAAGCGGTTCCTGCTCGGCGAGCCGATCGTCAGCGAGCGCCTGCAGAACGAGCGGCTCTCGAAGGTCCTCGCCCTCGGGGTCCTGGCGCCCGACATGATCTCGTCGTCGGCCTACGGCACCGAGCAGATCCTGAACCAGCTCGTCCAGTTCGTCGGGCTGGCCGCCTTCACCCTGCTGCTGCCCCTCACCGCCGCCATCCTGCTCGTCCTCGTGTTCGCCACCCTCTCGTACCGAGAGGTGGTGATGGTGTACACGAAGGCCGGCGGCTCCTACGTCGTCAGCCGGGACAACTTCGGCCCCCGCGTCGCCCAGGTGGCGGCGGTCGCCCTCATCATCGACTACGTCCTCACCGTCGCCGTCCAGGTGACCGCCGGCACCGATGCCCTCACCTCGGCGTTCCCCCGCTTCACGCCGTACCACCTCTACATCACCGTCGGCGTCATCCTGCTGATGATCTGGGGCAACCTGCGGGGCATCCGGGAGGCCGGCAAGATCTTCGCCCTTCCCACCTACCTGTTCGTGAGCGGCATCGGCGGCCTCGTCGTGGTCGGGCTCGTCAAGGCGGCGCTCGGCCAGCTCCACCAGCACCCGCTCCCGCACACCGGCGTCGCCATCGGCCATCCCGGCAGCGGCCTGCTGTACGGGGCCGGCCTGCTCGTCGTGCTGCGCGCCTTCGCCAACGGTGGCTCGTCGCTGACCGGCCTCGAAGCCGTCTCCAACGGGGTGGCCACCTTCCGCGAGCCGACCGGCCCGAACGCCCGGCGCGTCCTCGTCATCATGGCGATCACCCTCGGGGCGCTCGTCGCCGGCGTGTCGCTGCTCGCCTACCTCACCCACGCCGTCCCCTACCTGAAGGAGACGCCGACGGTCATCGCCCAGGAGGCCCGCTTCGTCTTCGGGTCGACCGTGGCCGGAAAGTTCGGGTTCTACTACGTCCAGTTCGTCACGATGGCGGTGCTGTGGACGGGCGGCAACACGAGCTTCAACGGCTTCCCCAACCTCGCCAGCTTCGTCGCCCAGGACGCCTACCTCCCCCGGCACCTCACCCGGCGAGGCCACCGCCTGGCCTTCTCCAACGGCATCATCATCCTCGGCGTCCTCTCGATCGCCCTCGTCGCCGGCACCGGCGCCAGCCTGACGGCGCTCGTCGCCATGTACGCCATCGGCGTGTTCGTCGGCTTCACCATGGCCGGGGCCGGGATGGTGAAGCACCACCTGCGCGAGCGCCAGCGCGGCTACCGCCACCGGGTGGCCATCAACGGCGGCACCGCCGTCCTCTCCTTCGTCATCGTCGGCATCCTCGCCACCGTCAAGTTCACCCAGGGCGCCTGGCTGGTGGTCGTGATCTTCCCGGTGCTCTTCCTGGTGCTGCTCCGCCTGCACCGCCAGTACCAGCGGGAGACGGCCGCCCTCGAGCGCGGCGCGACCGCCGCCGCCGAGGCCCCACTGCTGCGCCGCCACACCGTGTTCGTCCTCATCGAGCGGCTCGACCTCGCCGCGGCCCGCGCCATCCAGTACGCCCGCTCCCTCTCTCCCGAGGAGCCCCGGGCCGTCCACTTCGTGGTCGACACGGCGGCCGCCCGCGACCTCGAGCAGGCCTGGACCCGCCTCGGGCTGTCGCGCATCTCGCTCGAGCTCGTCGAGGTGCCCGACCGGCGCATCGTGCGGGCCACCCTCGAGCTCGTCGCCGACGCCGCGGCCGACGGCCAGACCGAGGTGAGCGTGCTGCTGCCCCGGCGCGTCCTGCCGGGGCCACTGCGCCGGGTGGCCCACGGGCGCACCGCCGAGCGCATCGCCGCCGTGGTCGGCCAGCTGCCCAACGTCGTGGCGACCGTCATCCCCTTCCAGCTCGACCGGCGCGGCACCGGCCTCACCGAGGCCCGACTCGAGCCGACCTTCGTGACCGGCGCCGAGGAGCGTGACCCCGCCGCCGGGCACGCCGCCGGCGAGCTGTTCCCGGCCGGCGCCCCTCCCGGCACCAGCCCGATCGCCGCCGTCCGCCTCCGCCAGCGCGCCCGGGTGGCCGGCCGCGTCCGCTCGGTGCGCGTCCAGCCGGGCGCCGGCATCTCGAGCCTCGAGTGCACCCTGGCCGACGCCACCGGCCACCTGCTGCTGGTCTTCCAGGGCCGCCGCCTCGTCCCGGGCATCGAGCCCGGCGCCCGGCTCGTCGCCGAGGGGATGGTCGGCGAGCGCAACCGCCAGCCGGCCATGATCAATCCCCGGTTCACCCTGCTCGGCGGCCCTGCCACCGAGAGCAGCCCCGGCTGAGCCGCCCTCCGCCGGCACCGCCGGCCGGGCCCCTCCGGACGGGCCCTCCCCCCGGGCGGCACCGCAACGGCTGGATGGCGGGGCAGCGGGTGGTTATCCTTCGCCGCGGTCCGGGGCAGGTGTCGAAGTCAGACGCCGGCCCCTTGTGAAGGTGGTCTGAATTGCCCAAGCCCCTCGTCATCGTGGAGTCCCCGTCCAAGGCGAAGACCATCGCGGGCTTCCTCGGCGACGACTACCTCGTCGAGTCCTCGATCGGCCACATCCGTGACCTGCCGCGCTCGGCCGCCGAGATCCCGGCCGCCTACAAGGGCGAGCCGTGGGCCCGCCTCGGCGTCGACACCGACAACGGCTTCAAGCCGCTCTACGTGGTGTCGCGCGAGAAGCAGGACCAGGTCAAGCGGCTGCGCTCGCTCGTCCGCCAGGCGAGCGAGGTGTACCTCGCGACCGACGAGGACCGCGAGGGCGAGTCGATCGCCTGGCACCTCCTCGAGGTGCTCTCGCCGCAGGTGCCGGTCAAGCGGATGGTCTTCCACGAGATCACCCGGCCGGCCATCGAGCAGGCCATCGCCCACCCCCGCGAGCTCGACCGGCGCCTCGTCGACGCCCAGGAGGCCCGGCGCATCCTCGACCGCCTGTACGGCTACGAGCTGTCGCCGGTGCTCTGGAAGAAGGTGATGCAGGGCCTGTCGGCCGGGCGGGTGCAGTCGGTTGCCACCCGCATCGTCGTCGAGCGCGAGCGGGAGCGGATGGCGTTCCGCTCCGCCGCCTGGTGGAGCCTCGCCGCCCACCTGCGCACCGACGCCGGCGAGCGCTTCCAGGCGACCCTGCAGCAGGCCGGCGGCCGGCGCGTCGCCGACGGCGGCGACTTCGGCCCGGACGGCCGCCTCCGGGACGGCGCGGCGAACGTGCTGCTCCTCGACGAGGCTGCCGCCGGCGGGCTCGCCGCGGCGCTCGAGCGGTCGACCCCGACCGTCAGCGCCCTCGACGAGCGCCCCTACCGGCGCTCGCCGGCCGCCCCGTTCATCACCTCGACGCTCCAGCAGGAGGCAGCCCGCAAGCTGCGCTTCAGCGCCCAGCGCACCATGCAGACGGCCCAGCGCCTGTACGAGCAGGGCCACATCACCTACATGCGCACCGACTCGACCACCCTCTCCCAGACCGCCCTCGACGCCGCCCGCAGCCAGGCCCGCCAGCTGTTCGGGGACGACAACGTGACCGACCGGCCGCGCACCTACGACCGCAAGGTGAAGAACGCCCAGGAGGCCCACGAGGCGATCCGGCCGGCCGGCGAGCGGTTCCGCACGCCCGACGAGGTCGGCCGGCAGCTGACCGGCGACGAGCTCCGCCTGTACGAGCTCGTCTGGCAGCGCACCCTCGCCTCCCAGATGATCGACGCCACCGGGGTGACGGCCCGGGTGCGCGTCGAGGCGACCACGACCGCCGACTCGGTGGCCGGCCCGGCCGGCGCCACCGTCGAGCTCGGCGCCAGCGGCACCGTCATCACCTCGCCCGGGTTCCTGCGCGTCTACCGGGAGGACACCGACGACGAGGACGCCCGCCCCGGCGACGTGCGGCTGCCGGCCCTGCGGGTCGGCGACACGCTCGGCCTCGACGAGATCGAGCGCGAGGAGCACGCCACCAAGCCCCCCGCCCGCTTCACCGAGGCGTCCCTCATCAAGCGCCTCGAGGAGCTCGGCGTCGGCCGGCCGTCGACCTACGCCAGCATCATGGGGACCATCCAGGACCGCGGCTACGTGTGGCGCAAGGGCACCGCCCTCGTCCCCTCCTTCACCGCCTTCGCCGTGGTCGGCCTGCTCGAGCAGCACTTCCCGGCCCTCGTCGACTACGGGTTCACCGCCTCCATGGAGGACGACCTCGACGACATCGCCTCCGGCGAGGCCGAGGCGGCGCCATGGCTCACCCGGTTCTACTTCGGCGGCACCTCCCCGAACGCCGAGCACCGCCAGGCGAGCACCCACGACGGCGGTCCGCCGAGCGCCCAGGCCGCCGAGACCCGCGTCAGCCAGGGTGTCGACGGCCGCCACGGCCTGAAGGAGGCCGTCTCCGAGCGCCTCGGCACCATCGACGCCCGCGAGGTCAACTCCATCCCGATCGGCGCCGACGACAACGGCGAGCTCGTCGTCGTCCGCGTCGGCCGCTACGGGCCGTACCTGCAGCGCGGCGACGAGCGCGCCTCGGTCCCCGACGACCTCGCCCCGGACGAGCTCACCATCGACCGGGCGATCGAGCTGCTCACCGCCCCGGCCGGTGACCGGGTGCTCGGCACCGACCCGGACAGCAGCCTCCCCGTCCTCGCCCGTGCCGGCCGGTTCGGCCCCTACGTCCAGCTCGGCGAGGCCGAGCCCGGTGGCGAGCGGCCCCGCACGGCGTCGCTCTTCAAGTCGATGACCCTCGACGCCCTCTCCCTCGACGACGCCCTCCGCCTGCTCCAGCTGCCCCGCCTCGTCGGCGCCGACCCGGCCACCGGCGAGGAGGTCGTCGCCCGCAACGGCCGCTACGGGCCGTACCTGCAGCGCGGCAGCGACTCCCGCAGCCTCGACGCCGAGGAGCAGCTGCTCACCATCACCCTCGACGAGGCGCTCGCCCGGCTTGCCCAGCCGAAGGAGCGCCGCTTCGGCCGGGCCGCTGCCGCCCCTGCGGTCGAGGTCGGCACCGACCCTGCCACCGGGGCCAAGATCCTGCTGCGCGAGGGCCGCTTCGGCCCGTACGTCACCGACGGCACCGTCAACGCCTCGCTGCGCAAGGGCGACGACGCCAGCCAGCTCACCGTGGAGCGCGCTGCCGAGCTGCTCGCCGACAAGCGCGCCGCCGGCCCGAGCACCCGGGGACGCGGCGCCAAGAAGGCTCCTGCCAAGAAGGCGGCTGCCAAGAAGGCGGGGGCTGCGAAGGCGGGGGCTGCGAAGGCACCGGCGAAGAAGGCGGCTGCCAAGAAGGCACCGGCGAAGAAGGCGGCTGCGACGAAGGCGGGGGCCACGAAGGCGGGGGCGAAGGCCCCGGCGAGGAGGGCCGTCACGGCGGCCCCGGCCGGTCCGGCAGACGGTGAGGGCGACGACGCCTGACGGCCTAGCCTGCGCAGCGATGGGGCAGCGCGGGCGGTTCGTGGTGCTGGAGGGCGGGGAGGGGTCGGGCAAGTCCACCCAGGCCCGCCGCCTGGCCGACCGGCTGGGGGCCCGCTGCACCCGGGAGCCCGGTGGCACCACCCTCGGCGAGCAGATCCGCCAGATCGTCCTCGCCCGGCGCCCCGAGCCGGTGACGGCCCGCGCCGAGCTGCTCCTCATGACGGCCGCCCGCGCCCAGCACGTCACCGAGGTGCTCCGCCCGGCGCTCGCCGCCGGGGAGGACGTCGTGAGCGACCGCTACGCCGGCTCGACGCTCGCCTACCAGGCCTACGGGCGCGGCCTGCCGCTCGACGAGGTCGAGGCGGCCTGCCGGGTCGCCGCCGACGGCCTCGAGCCCGACCTGGTGGTGCTCCTCGACCTCCCCGTCGAGGTCGCCGCCCGGCGCCTCGCCGGAGGTCCCGACCGGATCGAGGCGGCCGGGCCGGCCTTCCACGAGCGGGTCCGCAACGGCTTCCTGGAGCTCGCCGCTGCGGACCGCGACCGGTGGGTGGTGCTCGACGGGACGGCACCGGTCGAGGCGCTCGCCGGCCAGATCGCCGGGCTCGTCGCGGACCGGCTCGGTCGCCGACCGGTCGAGCCGGTCCGGCGGGCACGATGAGCGGGGAGGTCCTCGACGGCATCGTCGGCCAGGACCCGGCGCGCCGCCAGCTGGCCGCCGCCCTCGCCGACCCGGTCCATGCCTACCTGTTCCTCGGCCCCCCCGGGGCCGGGCAGCGGGAGGCGGCCGTCCGCTTCGCCGCCGCCCTGCTCTGCCCGAACGGCGGGTGCGGCACCTGCGCCAGCTGCACCGAGACGCTCGCCGGCCGGCACCCCGACTGCACCCTCGTGGAGCGCCGTGGCGCTGCCATCCCGGTGGACGACGCCCGCGAGGTCCGCCAGCTCGCCCAGCGCACGCCGCGGTCGGCCCGCCGCCAGGTGGTGGTGCTGGCCGACTTCCACCTCGTCGACGAGGCGGCCCCGGCGCTGCTCAAGACGATCGAAGAGCCGCCCCCCTCCACCGTCTTCCTGGTCCTCGCCGACGCCCTCGGTCCGGGCCTGGTCACGATCGCCAGCCGCTGCGTGCGCGTCCCGTTCCACGCCTACGCCGACGACGACCTGACCGCCCTCCTCGTCGCCGACGGCGTCGACCTCACCCTTGCCGGCGAGGCCGCCGCCGCAGCCGGTGGCCGGCTCGACCGGGCCCGCCTGCTCGCCCGCGACCCGGGCTTCGCCGCCCGCCTCGCCCGCTGGCAGACCCTCCCCGACCGGCTCGACGGGACCGGCGCCACCGTCGCCGTGCTCGCCGGCGAGCTCGCCGAGGCGTGCGACGAGCCGGTCGCCGTCGTCAAGGCGGCGCAGGCCGACGAGCTGGCCGCCCTCGAGGAGCTGGCCCGACGCTCCGGCGAGCGCGCCGTCCCGGGGCGCCAGGCGGTCGACGACCGCCACCGGCGCGAGCAGCGCCGGGTCCGCACCGACGAGCTCCGTGCCGGGCTCGCCGCCCTCGCCGCCGCCTACCGCGCCCGCCTCGCCGCCCCCGTCCCGCCCGCCGAGCTGGCCCGCCTGCTCGCCTGCTGCGAGGCCATCGACGAGGCCGGGGCGGCGCTCGTCCGCAACCCCAACGAGGCGCTTCTCCTCCAGTCGCTCCTCCTCCGGCTCGACCCCGCCGGCTGACCCCACCGGCTGGCCCCCGCGCCGGCTGACGCCGCGCCGGCTGGCCACGCGGGCGAGCCGGCCGGCTGGCTATCATCCGGCAGCCGTTCGCCCCAACAGGAGGGTCTGCCCGTGATGACCGCCGAGCCGGTCGACGTCGCCAACGAGGAAGCCTTCCGCCTCGAGCGTCACGGCATCGACCACGTACCCGAGGGCGAGCGGTGGGCCCGCCCCTCCAGCCTGTTCGGCATGTGGTCGGGCGCCATCGTCAACTTCGAGACGCTCGTCTACGGCGCCGTCCTCATGAGCTTCGGCGTCACCTTCCCCCAGGCCGTCGTCATCATCGTGGTCGGCAACCTCAGCTACCTCCTGCTCGGCCTCACCAGCCTCCAGGGCCCCGGTGCCGGCACCACCACCTTCGTCATCAACCGGGCTGCCTACGGCCCGAACGGCGGCCGGCTCATCGCCCTGTTCAACTGGCTCACCCAGGTCGGCTTCGAGACCGAGGGCATCTTCATCATCGTCCTCATCGGGGAGGCCCTGGCCTTGAAGGCCGGCGTGCACGCCGGGACGGGGCTCAAGGTCCTCTTCATCCTCGGGGCCGCCGCCATCCAGCTCGTCCTGCCCCTCCTCGGCCACGCCACCATCGTGAAGACGCTCCGGGTCCTGCTCGTCCCCTTCGTCGTCCTGTTCGTCATCATGGCCGTCCTCACCGTCGGCAAGGTCCACGTCGGCAGCTTCTCCCACGGTGCCAGCTGGCAGGTCTTCCTCCAGGGGGTCGCCTTCGTCATCGTCACCTCCGGCCTCGGCTGGACCGAGAACGGCAACGACTACTCCCGTTACCTGCCGCCGGACACCCCGAAGGGCAAGATCGTCGGCTACGTGGCCTCCGCTACCGCCATCCCGTCCATCCTCCTCATGGTCCTCGGGGCTGCCGTCGCCACCTACGTGCCGAACGCCGGGGCCAACTCGGGCGTCACCAACTTCCCGCACGCCTTCTCGAGCTGGTTCGTCATCCCCTTCTTCATCGTGGCCATCCTCCAGGTCTTCGCCATCAACAGCCTCGACCTCTACTCGTCCGGGGTCACCCTCCAGGCGATCGGCCTCCGCCTGAAGCGCTGGCAGACCGTCATCGTCGACACCGTCATCTGCTGCGGCCTCACCGCCTACGGCGTGTTCGACTCGTCCTTCAACACCCTCCTCACCGACTTCGTCGACTCGGTGATCATCTGGATCGCCCCCTGGACGGCCATCTTCCTCGTCGACTGGGCTCTCCGCCGGTTCCACTACGTGCCCGGCGAGCTCCAGCGGACCCGTGACGGCATCTACTGGCGCAACGGCGGCGTCCACTGGCCGGCGATCGTCGCCCAGGTGGTCGGCAGCTTCATGACCTGGACCGTCCTCGTCGCCCCCTACGGCAGCGGCTGGATCTCCTCCCTCACCGGCTCGGGCTTCGGGGCCGCCGACTTCAGCGTCTACATGGGCCTCGGCGTCGGCGGGCTCACCTACCTCGCCCTCGCCTGGCGCTCGGTGCGCCGCGAGGCCGACCTCCAGGACCGGCTGCTCGCCGGCGACCGCTCGGCCGCCTAGACGAGCCCGCCGACAGGGTCGGCGCACGGCGCCACCGGCGCCAGACGGCCACGACAGCGCACGGCGCCACGGCGACGGCGGGCGTCCGCCAGTCGGGGCTGGGCCGGGCCGGGCCGGGCCCTCCGCCCCTACAGGGCTTGGGGCGTCCCCCCGTCGCGCGGGCGGAAGTTCTCGAAGTACCGGCTCGGCGTCGGGCCACGCTGGTTCTGGTACTTCGACCCGAGCGACGACGACCCGTACGGCCGGTCGGCCGCCGTCGTCATCCGAAGGAAGCTGATCTGGCCGATCTTCATGCCCGGGTACACCGTGATCGGCAGGTTGGCCACGTTGGACAGCTCCAGCGTCAGGTACCCGTCGAACCCCGGATCGACGAACCCGGCGGTCGAGTGGATGAGCAGCCCCAGCCGGCCCAGGCTCGACTTCCCTTCCAGCCGTCCCACCAGGTCGTCCGGCAGCCCGATCCGCTCGGCCGTCGCCCCGAGCACGAACTCGCCCGGGTGCAGGATGAGGGCGTCGTCCTCGCGCACCTCGATCAGCTCCGCCAGCTCCTCCTGGTCCTCTTTCACGTCGATCACCGGCTGGCTGTGGTTCCGGAACACCCGGAAGTACCGGTCGACGTGCAGGTCGACCGACGACGGCTGGATGCACCCGTCGCCCAGCGGCTCGATGACGATGCGGCCGGCGTCCAGCGCCTCTCGGATGGATCGGTCGGACAGGATCATGGTCGGCTCGCACGATACAGTGGAACGGCCGCCGGCCGCGGCGCCCTTCGGGGCAAGCGGTTGGGCACGCGGGCGTAGTTCAGCGGCAGAACATCAGCTTCCCAAGCTGAGAACGCGGGTTCGATTCCCGTCGCCCGCTCTCTCCTGAGACGTTAGTTTCCCCTGGTCAGGTCCCAAATTTCGGTTGACCGCCAGTGACCTGATGCGCCGCTCGGACCCTCGATCACGCGCCCGTTCGCGCCCGGATCGCGCCCGGCCTGTCGCCCCTCGGGCCGGGGCGCTCGCCGCCCTGCCGATGGCGTCCTCAGGCGGGACGCTGGAGCTCGTGCTCGACGGCGCGGCGGATCCAGGAGGACACCGAGCGGTCATCGGCGGCCGCCCGACGCCGGATCTCCTCGACGAGCTCGGGCGGGAGCCGCACCGGGATCGCCTCGCGCAGCCGACGTCGCCGCGGGGGGCCCTGTGGCTCCTGGTTCTCCGGCCGGGCGTAGTACTCGTGCTCCTCGTCCGGCGTCATCTGAGGCTCGGTCATCGGTCCCTCCGGTAGTGCGCTGCCAGCTCGGCGCTCGCCTCGTAGCAGCCGATCGGTCGGCATCGACGAGGGTCACCATCACCAGACGGCGCGAGCGCACCATCAGCACCCGACCGGCCACCTCCGCGCACATCACCTCTTGGACCGTCATGCCCTCCCCGACCTCGGCGACGCGACGCTGGCCGCGCTGACGCCGTCCAAGGTGCGCGGCTGGCACGCCGCGCTCGCTCAGGCACACCCGAGCACTGCCGCCAAGGCTTACCGCCTGCTGGCAAGCATCCTGCCGACCGCGGTCACCGACGGCCTGCTGCTCAACTCCCCCTGCAAGGTGAAGGGTGCCGGCACGGAGCGAGCGCCCGAGCGTCCCGTCGCCACCGTGGCCGAGGTCGAAGCCTGGCGGCCGCCCTTCCCGAGCGCTTCCGGCTCGTCGTGCTCCTCGCCGCGTGGTGCCAGCTCCGGCGGGGCGAGCTGCTCGGCCTGCGTCGCCGAGACGTCGACCTTCTTCGTGGAACGATCTCGGTCGAGCAGAGCAGGACCTTCACCCGGGACGGTCGCTCCCTCGTCAAGGAGCCGAAGAGCACCGCAGGACGGCGCACGATCGCCGTGCCGACGCACGTGCTTCCCGCCCTCGCCGATCACCTGGCACGCTTCACCGCCTCCGAGCCGGCCACGCCTCGCCGGACGCCGCCCTGCGCTACCAGCACGCCACGAAGGACCGCGACAGGGTGCTCGCCGATGCGCTGACGAAGCTCGCCACGACCGCGCCCGTCGTCGCGATCACGCCTGCCGCTGCCGCCAGCTCGCGCCCAGCTCGCGCCCAGATCGCGCCCACGGCTCCGCATAGCCGGGTGAGTGCCCACGAATTCGGCCTCTCAGCAGGGACGCTATGGCGCCCGAGCCCTCGATGCCGGCGCCGCACGAGCGCTCCTGCCCCGTCATCGGAGCCCGCGCGCTCCGGCCGTGGTGCCTTCGGCGGCCCAGTAGGTGGGCTCCGCCTTGGCCTTGGCCAGTGCCTGGGCATCCTCGAAGCCCGGAGCCATGGAGGCGGCCGTGCCGGCCATGTACTCGTGGTGCTCGATGCCCAGCAGCCGGATCCAGCTCTGCTGACCGTACGTCAGGGCGATGCAGTTGCCCAGCTCGACGAGCTCCGCCTCACTGAAATGCGTGTGGAGCCGATCCCACAGCGCGTCGCTGTTGGTCCCCCAGGCAATTGCCTCGGCGTACGCCAGCGCGGCCTTCTGCCGGTCGTCGTAGCTGTCCGACGACTCGAAGTTGAGCAGCTCGTCGTACTGCGCCTCCTGCAGGCCCTGAGCGGTCGCCTTCTCCGAGCGTTGGTTGCCACAGAACTCGCACTTCACCGTGCGCGAGATGTAGACGCGGCAGAGATCCTTGATGGCGTGGTCGCAGACGCCCGAATGGAACAGCGCCTTCCAAGCGTCGGCGAACGCCCAGAAGGCGTTCGGCGCGTGCGCCCGTACGGCAGAGGACTCCGGGCGGGGCGTGCCCTCGCGGGCGCACCGTTCCATCTCCTGTTGCATCCGTGCATCCATCGACTCGAATGGGACATAGCTGATGTGGCGCTCGCCAGCCATGCCGGCCTCCCTTGCTCGTGACGGGGCCATCTGCTTCACGTCTGTCGTCGTTCTAGCCGCTCGGCGCCGAGCTGGCCCGTCGAGACACCGGCCCTCGTCCTGGTGAGCAAGCCGCCCGTCATGAGGACCGGTGCGGCTTTGCGAAGCGAAGGTGCGCGGCGATCGCCCCGCTCGTCACGGCGGCCCAGCCGCACCAGACAGAGGCGAACCCGTCGACGACGAGCCAGGCGATGATCCCGATCGCAGCGGCGTTGACGACCCCGAAAGCGACCACGTGCCGCTCGCTCGACACCAGGAGGGCACCGCACACAGCAAGCACGTAGAGCACCACGATCACGAAGCCACCGTGCAGCTTCAGCCCGTAGGCAAGGTGATACGGGCGAAGCTTGACCGTCACGGGACCCTCCAGCATCGCATGGAGCAGGGTGATGGCGACACCGGCGCCGAGAACGGCGAACCCCGCCATGACACGCCTGCGCCATGTGGTGCGCTCGGGAGAGGCGACCGCCAGGGGGACGAACACGGGGAGGAGCACGAACGCGACCAGCAGGTAGCACCACATGGCCACCCTTCCAACAGCACGGGGCAGGTCGCCCTCGAGGCTCCACCACACGAATGCCTCCACGATCTGGTGAGAACCGAGGATCAACGGAAGACAGGCCAGAGCAAGGGCGCCGGGACGGCGGTGCACGTGACGCACGGCATCGACCCCGAACACCCCGACGACCGCGCCACCGATGAGATCGGCCTCCGGCGAGAAGCACATGCGGCGGACGCTAACGGACGGTCGGGCCCGGCGGCTGCTTGGTTGCACCCGATGACCGTGGTCGCCTGCGCAGGAGGGCCGTGACGCTCGAGAACCTCGGCAGCGACGAGGTGGCGCCCTGCCACGGGCGAAGGGCGCATGTGGCGGCCGCCCGCGCCTCCTAGCGAGCCGGGCGCGCCACGCCGGCGCCGGGCGACGGCCCGCCCCGGAGAAAGGCCGGTGGGTCGGCGCCCCAGCGGCCGCCGACCACCTCCCAGTCCTCCGGCGACGCGCCCACCCGGAAGGCCGGCCCCGGGTAGCGCAGCACCCCGGACGGCGTCTCCCGCTCGCGGAGGGCCCCGTCGCTGCCGGCGAGCTCCCCGCGACGGCCGGCCGGCTGCGCAAGGAGCCAGTGCGCGATCCGGGCGAGGTGGACCTCCACGTGGAAGCTGCCGCCGTCTCTCAGCTGCAACGTGACCGCCCGCAGCACCGCTGCGGCGAGCAGGTACCCGGTCGCGTGGTCCAGCGCCTGGGCGGGCAGCCGCCCCGGGGTCACCCCGTCCGTCGACTCGGCGAGGGCGATCCCGGTCGCCGCCTGCACGATGCTGTCGAAGCCCCGCTGGCCCCCCCACGGGCCAGCAGGGCCCCAGGCAGTGACGGTGGCCACGACCAGCCCCGGGCGGCGCTCGGCGAGCCCGGCCGGGTCGAGCCCGAGGTGGGCCAGCGCCTCCGGCCGGTAGCCGGCGACGAGGACGTCGGCCTCGTCGAGCAGCGCCTCGAAGCGCCGCCGGTCGGCAGGCTCGCCCAGGTCGAGCAGCGTCGATCGCTTGCCCATTCCCGTGTCGAGGTGCTGCCAGCCGATCTCGGGCAGACCCGGCGGATCAACCCGCAGCACGTCGGCCCCGAGCAGCGCGAGCGACCGGGTCGCCACCGGACCTGCGATGACCCGGGTGCAGTCCAGCACCTTCAGCCCGCTGGCCGGCAGCAGCGGCGCAACCGGTGCAACGGCGAGCCGGCGCCGTGGCGCCTCGGCCAGGCGGTGCCAGCCCACCACCGGCAGCGCGTCGACCGCCGCCGCCTGGGGATGCGCACGCCAGCCGGCTGCGCTGCGGACCGCCACGCACAGCCCACCGGCGGCGAGCACCCGGCCTTCCGCCTCGGCCGCCGCGCCGCCTGCAAGCGCACGTCCGAGGTCGTCGGCGCCTGCGGAGTCGGGAAGGTCGAGCGCGGCCAGCAGCCGGGCGCGGTGGTGCGGGTAATTGGCATGTGTCCGCACCCAACCGTCCGACGCCGGCCAGAAGCCCGACAGCGGGGCGAACCCTTCCACCGGTCGCCCGTCCAGCCGGAACAGCTGGTCGCTCCGGAACGCCGCCCGCACCGCCCGCCCGTCGACGCGACCGACCGGTCGCGCCCCGCCCCGCGCCTCGGCGAGCCCGGCGGCGGCGCTCGCCGTCGCCGCCACGGCGCCCAGCGCCAGCCCGCTCGTGTCGAGCGCCGACGGGAGGACCCCTTCGCCGTGCACCACGCCGACCGGCGGCGCCTCCTCCCCGGCCAGCCGCCAGAACTCCTCCAGCAGCCGCCGCTCTGGTTGCGGCCCGGCGCCCGGCACGCTCGCCAGTGTCCGTGCCTCGGCGGCTCCCTGTCAACGTCGCCCGCCGTCGACCTTCGCCGGCGGCGACCGAGGCGCGGGCGGGCGCCGGCGGAAGGGGCGGGCGCCGGGGTGGGCAGGGCAGGGGCGAGCAGCAAGGGCGGGGCAGGGCAGGCGCCGGCGGAAGGGGCGGAGCGGGCGCCAGGACCCCTTCCTAGACTCACCGGCGCATCCGCCGCCCCCTGCCGAGGAGCCCGATGGACGAGCGCCACTGGATCACGACGGGGACGCCCGAGTCGCGTGCGCTCTTCGAGCGGGTCAAGGTGGCCACCCGGCTCTCCGCCCGGATCAGCGAGCTCTGCCTGGACGAGGCCGTCGCCATCCGCCAGTCGTTCGAGGCGCTGCTCGGCAAGCGCGTCGGCGAGGGGTTCAACCTGATCCCTCCCTTCTACGCCGACTACGGCCTCAACATCACCGTCGGACGGACCGTCTTCATCGGCCCCAACTGCGCCTTCACCGGCCACGCGCCCATCGACATCGGGGACGACGTGATGATCGCCCACAAGGTCAACCTGGTCACCGCCGGCCACCCCGTCGAGCCCGGCCGGCGGCGCGACCACATCACGGCAGCACCGATCGAGATCGGCGCGAACGTGTGGATCGGGGCTGCCGCCACCGTGCTCCCGGGGGTGCGCGTCGGCGAGGGTGCCGTGGTCGCCGCCGGGGCGGTCGTCACCCGCGACGTCCCCCCGGCGACCCTCGTGGCGGGGGTGCCGGCGATCGTCGTCCGCGAGCTGTAGGTCGACGGTCGCCCCTGCAGGCCGGCCTCAGGGCAGGGTGACGGCGACCGAGCGGGTCAGGTCGGCCGACGACGAGCCCACCTCGACCAGGTACCGGCCCGGCACGGTCACGAACCGGCCGCCCTGCCAGGTGGCGAAGGCGCCGGGCGGCAGCTGCACCGTGACGAGCCGGTGCTCGCCCGGTGCCAGGGCGACCGAGGCGAACCCCTCCAGGGCGAGCGGTGGCTGGTGGGCGGCCGCCGGGTCGTGCACGTACACCTCCACCACGTCTCGACCGGCGCGCCGCCCCGTGTCGACCACGTCCACCCGGACCACCTCGCCGCCGGTCCGCGGCGACGGGGTCACCGTGGTGGGGCCCAGCCCGAAGGTCGTGTACGACAGGCCGTACCCGAACGGGAACAGCACCGGGACGTGGTGCGCCTGGTAGTAGCGGTACCCGACGTCGAGCCCGCCGTCCCCGGCGGCGCTCAGGTCGACCGTGCCGCCCACCCCGGGGAACGAGGTGGCACCGGGGACGGAGGTGGCGGCGGCGCTCGCCGGGAACGTCACCGGCAGCCGGCCCGACGGGTCGACCGCACCGGACAGCACCGCCGCCAGCGCCGTCCCGTCCCCCTGGCCGGGATACCAGTCCTCGACGATCGCCCCCACGGTGCCCTGCCACGGCATCAGCACCGCCCCGCCCGTGTCCAGCACGACCACCGTCCGCGGGTTGGCACGCGCCACCGCCGCGATCAGGTCGTCCTGGACCCCCGGCAACCCGAGCGAGGTGGCGTCGGCGCCCTCGGTGCGCACGGCGCCGGCCACCACCACCGCCACCTCGGCGCTCGACGCCGCCCGGACGGCCGCCTCCAGCATCGGGGTGGCGTCCTGCCAGGCGACCTCCGGCACGTTGCCGTTGTAGCCCAGCCAGTGCAACGCCAGCCGAACCGGCTGGCCGGCCACGAACGAGTGGGCGATCTCGTCGACCACCGGCCCGTGCGCCCCGGGGTCGTGCAGGACCGCCACGCCGCCCAGCGTCACCTCGGTGTCGCCGTGCGAGGTGACCGATACGACGTACCGCCCCGACACCGGCGCCCGCAGCAGGCCGGTCCACGTCCGCCACACCCCGCTCGGCGGCCGGCTGGTGTAGTAGACCGGGTGGTGCGCCGCCGGGAGCGCCGGGAGCGCCGGAACCACCTCCGGCGGGACGATCTCCCCGCTCGGCGCCCCGGCCGGCTCGCCCGGCGTGTACACGATGCGTGCAGCACGGAACCGCTCCCGGATCGCCTGCAGCGGCGTCACCACCGACGGGGCCACCACGTGCGAGCTGCCCCCGCCCGCCGTGATCGGCGCCACCCCGGCCGCCACCCCGATCACCGCCACCGACCCGGTCGCCGGCGACAGTGGCAGCACGGCGCCGGCATCCTTCAGCAGCACCGCACCCTGCTCGGCCACCGCCACCCCCGCCTGCTCCTCGGCGGCCGTCTGCACCGGGCTCGACGTCCGGCCGGTCGGCGGACCCTGCACGAGCCCGAACCGGAACATCTCCGTCAGCACCTGCCGCGCCGCTGCGGCGATCTCGCCACGGTGCGCCCCCGCCAGCGCCAGGCCGGCCCCGCCGAGGAACGGCGACGGCTTGAACAGGTCCAGCCCCGCCGCCAGCGCTGCCGCGCCGTCCGGCGCCCCGTTGACGTCGTCACGGACGAACCCCCCGAACCCCCAGCCCCGCATCTCGGCCAGCAGCGGGGCATCCTCGCACGTCGCCACCCCGTTGATCCTGCCGAACCCGCACATCACCGACGCCACCTTCCCCCCCGACACCACCGCCCGGAACGGCGCCAGGTACAGCTCCTGCAGGGCCGCCGGCGACACCACCTGGTCCAGGAAGTTGCGGTTGGTCTCCTGGGTGTACACCCCCAGGTCCTTCACGTCCGAAAGCACCCCGGCCGACTGCAGCCCGGTCACGCTCGCCACCCCCATCGCCCCGGCCAGCATCGGGTCCTCCCCGTACCCCTCGAACACCCGCCCCCCCTGCGGCACCCGCGCCAGGTTCAGGTACGGCCCCTGCACCCCGTCCACCCCCTGCGCCCGCGCCTGCTCGCCGATCGCACGCCCCTCCGCCGCCGCCAGCCCCGGCTGGAACGTGGCCGCCACGGCGATCGGCGCCGGGAACTGGGTGACCCCGACGTCCCCGTAGGCCAGCCCGGCCGGCCCGTCCTGCAGGGTGAGCGCCGGTATGCACAGCGACGGCACCGCCGTCGTCGTGTTCTCGTACGCCCCCGACCGCCCCAGCGAGATCACCTGGACCTGCTCGCCCAGCGTCATCCGCCCGACCACCTCGCCGGCGAGCCACGCCGCCGTCTGCCCCGGGGAGGGGTGCACCCACGGGCACCGCCCGCCTGCTCCGCCCGCCCGGGCACCGCCCCCCGATCCGGCCGCCCCCCGGGCTGCCGCCCCC
>JAKBAA010000116.1 GCA_021809425.1 Actinomycetes bacterium
ACGAGGAGCGCCCCGGCGATCCCTGCGGCCACGGCGGCCGGCACGGGGTCGGCCGGCACGGGGTCGGCCGGCACGGGGTCGGCCGGCACGGGGTCGGCGGCCGGCGCCGGGCCGGCCGGTGACGGCTCGCCGGCGGTGGCAGGGGAGGGCAGGAAGGCGGTGACGAGCCCACCGGGCCGGGCATAGGCCATGGTGGTGGTGGCTCCGGCCATGAGCGACCGGGAGGCGGCGCCGAGGGCGACCGAGAGGGCGAGCGACGGGGGCTGCGTGGCGAGGGCGCTCGAGCGGGTGGCGAGCGCCAGGGCGAGGGCCACGGTGCCGAACGCCCCGACCTCCGGTGTCGCCATGATGTCGAGGCGGGCCCGTGCCGGCACGTGGGCCAGGCAGCCGTCGGCGGTGTCGGCGAGCCCGTCGAGGTGGAGGGCGCCGGTGAGCACGGCGTCGGCGGCGGCGGCGGCGACACCGGCCGGCAGCGGCTCGAGGACCCGCCGGGCGAGCTGCCAGGCGAGGCCGTCGAGCGCCCCGATGCAGGCGCCGGCCACCGGGAACCAGGCCATGGCCGAGCGGGACGGGGCGTCGCGGGCGCGCCCGAGCGGGGTGAGGAGCTCGAGGGCGGCGCGCAGCGGCCGCAGCCGGGCCGACAGGCCGGTCACGTGCCCTCCGGCGGCGACAGCTCGAGCAGGCGGCCGGCCACGACCAGGTGGGCCTCGGTGGCAGCCGCCGCCAGCACGTGGTTGACCCGCCCGAGCAGGTCCCGGAAGCGGCGGCTGAGCGGATCGGCCGGCACGAGCCCGCTACCCACCTCGTTCGAGACGACGACCACCTCGGCGGTCCGGGTCGCGGCGAGGCGGGCGAAGTGGCGGGCCTCGGCCTCCACCTCGCCGTCGGTCCGGCCGGCGCCGAGGCAGTTGGCGACCCACAACGTGGCGCAGTCGACCACGGCGAGCTCGTCCGCCGTGACCCGCTCGAGGGCGCCGACGAGCTCGAGCGGCTCCTCGAGCGTGCGCCAGGTGGTCGGCCGCTCGGCGCGGTGCAGGGCGATCCGCTCGGCCATCTCCCCGTCGAGCGCCTCGGCGGTCGCGACGAAGCAGACCGGGCCGCCACGCCGGGCGGCGACGGCGACGGCGATCGCCGACTTGCCGCTGCGCGCCCCGCCGAGCAGGAGGCGGAGCATCAGCCGTCGGTCCGGTTGCCGGCCGGAGTCCTCGCCCCGTCCCGGCCATCCGGGCTGCCACCGCTGGTGGTCATCGTGGGCGTCCCTCGGAGATGGCCGTGGCGACCGAGAGCGCCGGCGGGACAGGGCGCGCAGCCGGTGCGACCACGATCCCGCCCGAGCCGGCGAGGATCTCGACGGTGGCCCCGAAGTACCGGGCGACGTTCGCCTCGGTGAGGACGGCGTCCGGCCGCCCGGCGACGGCGACGCCGCCGCGATGCAGCACGACCAGCTCGTCGGCGTGCTGGCCGGCGAGGGTCAGGTCGTGGAGGGTGCACAGGACGCACAGGGCGCGCTCGCGGCGTAGCTCGTCGGTGAGGGCGAGGACGAGCTGGCTGTGACCGAGGTCGAGCCCGGTCGTGGGCTCGTCCATGACGAGCAGGGGCGCCTCCTGGGCGAGCGCCCGGGCCAGCACCACGCGCTGCACCTCGCCGCCGGACAGCTCGGACAGCGGTCGCGACCGGAAGCGGTCCAGCGCCAGGCGCTCGAGCACAGCGCCGACGACGGAGCGGTCGCGGGTGGTCTCGGCGCCGAGGAGCGCGTGGTGCGCGGCCCGCCCCAGCAGGGCGTAGTCGGCGACCGTCATGGCCGGTGGGAGCACCGGGCGCTGCGGGACGTAGGCGACGAGACGGGCCCAGCCGCGCGTCCCCAGCTGGTGGGCCGTCCGGCCGGCGACGCGGATCGTGCCGTCGTGCGCCACGAGCCCCACGATCGCCCGCACGAGGGTCGACTTGCCGGCACCGTTCGGGCCGATGACCCCGAGCAGCCCCCCGGGCGCCACCGAGAGCGACACGCCGTGCAGCAGGGAGGTCTCGCCGACGCGGACGCCGACGCCGTCGAGCGCGAGCATCACCACACCCGCCGCGCCTGGCGCAGCACGACCAGGAAGAACGGGGCGCCGAGGAAGGCGGTGACGACGCCGAGCGGCAGCTCGGCGGGAGAGAGGACGGTCCGGGCGAGCAGGTCGGCGAGCACCAGGAAGCCGCCGCCGAAGAGGACCGACAGGGGGAGGATGCGCCGGTAGCTCGGGCCGGCCACCATGCGGATGGCGTGTGGCACGATGATGCCGACGAAGCCGATCAGCCCGCTGACCGACACGGCGGCCGCGGTGGCCAAGGTGGCGGCGGCGACCACCAGCAGGCGCACCCGGGTCGCCCGGATGCCGAGCGCCGTGCACTCGTCGTCGCCGACGCTCAGGGCGTCGAGCAGCCGTCGGCACCCGAGGAGCACGGCGGCGGCGGTCCCGACGTAGGGGAGGATCAGCAGGACCTGGCCCCAGCCCGCGGTCGAGAGCCCGCCGAGGATCCAGCTGTACACGACCTGCAGGTCCTGGCTGTTGCGCTGCTGGAAGTACGTCTGCAGCGCCGTGAGCAGCGCGGCGACGGCGACCCCGGCAAGGAGGAGCGGGGCGGTCCCGCCCGGCGAGCGCCGGGAGCGGCCGAGGGCGAGCGTGGCGCCGGCGGCGAGGAGGGCGCCGGCGAAGGCGGCCGCCGGCACCGGGTCGAAGGGGAGGTGGGGGAGGGCCGTCGCGTACACCACGGCGAGCGTCGCCCCGAGCCCGGCACCGGAGGCGACGCCGAGCAGGTACGGGTCGGCGAGCGGGTTGCGGAAGACGCCCTGGTACGAGGCACCGGCGAGGGCGAGGGTACCGCCGACGAGCGCTCCGAGGACGATGCGCGGCATGCGCAGCTGCCACACCACCACCGAGCCGGTCGTCGACAGGCCCGGGTGGAGGTGGAGCGGGAGCATCCGGGTCACGACCTCCTCGAGCACCGCTCCGGGGGACAGCCCGGCCGGCCCGACCACCACGCTGGCGGTGGCGGCGGCGAGCAGGAAGAGGATGCCGACGGCCAGCTGCCAGGCGTGCAGGCGGGTGGCGACGACGGCCGGCGTGCGCTCCTCGACGTCGAACAGGTGCAGGGGCGCCCAGGGAGCGTTCACCGGGGCGGCCGGCCCACCGGGCCGGACGCGCCGGCGCCCGGCACGGCTCCCGGGGTCGGACCGGGCGGGGAGGGCCATCAGCGCCGGTTCCTGCCCGCCTGGGCGGCGCCCCACGTCCTCGTGCCCGCCCTGCTCCGCCGCATCCGTACCCTCCTCGTGGTCGAGGGGTGACACGGTGACCAGGGCGATGCCCTGGCGACCCGCCCGTTGCCTCGACGTGCCTGGTCGCGGCCGACTGGCCAGGCGACCTGGCTCGTCCCCTGAAGGCAGGGGCATCACAGTTGCGGGACAGCGCCGGCGTCACACCGGACTTCGCTGACCAGTCGGTTGCAGCAGTGAGCGTACGCCGGGTCGCCGCGCCCGACAAGCACGGGCGGCCCGCGCCGACCGAGCGCCGGGGCGGGCGGGTCGGGCGAGGCGGGAGGGCCGAGGCGGGGCGCGGCGGGCGGGTCGGGCGAGATCAGAAGTTGATCATGTGACCGGCCAGGCCGTGGATGGCCTCCTTGACCGCCTCGCTCATGGTCGGGTGGGCGTGGACGTTCCGGGCCACGTCGTGTGCCGTCAGGTCGTACTGCTGGGCGAGGGTCAGCTCGGGGAGCAGCTCGGTGACGTCGTGGCCGATCAGGTGGCCGCCGAGCAGCTCGCCGTGGGCAGCGTCGGCGAGCAGCTTGACGAAGCCGCCAGGGTCGCCGACGCCGTGGGCCTTTCCGTTGGCGAGGAAGGGGAACTTCACCACCTTCACGTCGAGGCCCTCGGCGCGCGCCTGCGCCTCGGTCCAGCCGAAGCTGGCGATCTGCGGCTGGCAGTAGGTGCAGCGGGGGATCATGCGGTAGTCGAGGACCATCGTGTCGGCCCCGGCGATCGTCTCGGCGGCGATGATGCCCATCGACTCGGCGACGTGGGCGAGCATGGACTTCGCCGTGACGTCGCCGATGGCGAACAGGTGGGGGACGCTCGTGCGGCAGTACAGGTCGATATCGACGGCGCCACGCTCGGTGAGGCGCACGCCGGTCCGCTCGAGGCCGTACCCGGTGACCCGGGGCTGGAAGCCGATGGCCTGGAGGACCTTGTCGGCCGCCAGGGTGGCCCGCTCGTCGCCCTTCGTGACCCGCACGTGCACCTTGTCGTCGGTCTCGAGGATGGCCTCTACCTGGGTGCCGGTGCGCACGGCGATCCCGAGCTTGGCGAAGCGGCGCTCGAGCTCGGCCGAGACCTCCTCGTCCTCGAGCGGCACGATGCGGTCGAACAGCTCGACAAGGGTGACGTCGACCCCGTAGCTGCGCAGCACGTAGGCGAACTCGACCCCGATGGCGCCGGCGCCGGCGATCACGACCGAGCCGGGGAGGTCGCGCGAGAGGATCTGCTCCTCGTAGGTGACAACCCGCGAGCTGCGGGAGGTGCCGGGCAGCAGGCGCGTGGTCGTGCCGGCGGCGATGATGCCGTAGTCGAAGGTCACCGTCTCGGTGCCGCTCGCCGTCGTGACGGCGAGGGTATGGGCGTCGACGAACTCGCCGCGCCCGTGGAGCTCGTCGATGCCGTTCTTCCGCATGAGGAAGTGGATGCCCTTCACCCGGCCGTCGGCCACGGCGCGGCTGCGGTCGAAGGCGACGCCGTAGTCGAGGGTGACCGGGCCGTCCGAGCGGATGCCGAACGTTGCCGCCTCCGGGCCGACGAGCTGGGCGATCTCGGCGTTGCGCAGCAACGCCTTCGACGGGATGCAGCCGACGTTCAGGCAGACCCCGCCCCAGTACCGCTCCTCGACGACCGCCACCTTCTTGCCGAGCTGCGCGGCGCGCACGGCCGCCGTGTAGCCGCCCGGCCCGGCGCCGAGGACGACCACGTCATAGTGAGGGCTCATGGCCCCGATCTTGCCCCGGCTCCCGGCCCGCGCTCAACGTGGGGCGTCGGCCGGCCGGGGCTGCGGGGCGGCCGGGACGTCCCGGCCACCGGGCCGACCCGATGGGTGAGCGGGAACAGCGACAGCCCGAGGCGCCGCTCGAGCGTGCCCCAGATGCCCTTCGGCGCCCAGATGGCGATGGCGACGGCGAGGGTGCCGAAGATGATGAGGTACCAGGCACCCTCGTTCGCAAGGTTCTGCTGGAGCAGGTAGAAGACGATGGTGCCCAGGATGGGCCCCTCCATCGTGCCGATGCCGCCGATCAGGGTGACGAAGATCATCTCGGCCGACCACTGGACGCTGAAGACGGCCGTGGCCTGTACCTGGAGCTGGCTCACGGCGAGGAGGGCGCCGGCGGCACCGCAGCCGAGGGCGGCCACCACGAAGACGACGCGCCGGGCCCGGAGCACCCGGGCGCCGGCGCTGCGCGCCCCGATCTCGTCGTCGCGCACGGCGGCGAGCACGAGCCCCAGCCGGCTCCGCAGGAGGGCGTAGGCGCCGCCGACGGCGAGCACGACGACGACGAAGGCGGCGTAGTAGGTGACGCGGCCGAAGGCACGCGGGCTGAGCGAGGCGAGGCCGGGGACGGCGTGGCCGGTGCCCCCTCCGATCGCCGACACCGAGCTGATGACGAGCATCGCCGTGTCCGACACCACCCAGGTGGCGATGGCGAAGTAGCCGCCGCGAAGGCGGAAGACGACGAGGGAGACCGGCAGGGAGATGACGGCGGCCACGAGGGCGGCGAGCGGGATGCTGGCGATCGTCGGGACGCCGTTCATGGCGAGGACGAGGACACCGTAGGCCCCGAGCCCGATGAAGGCCTGCTGGCCGATCGACACCATGCCGGCGTAGCCGGCGAGCAGGTTCCACATCACCGACATGACGAGCAGGACGAAGAAGTTGACGAGCAGCTGGGTGTCGGCCTGGGACACGAGGGCCGGGAGGGCAGCGAGGACCGCGAGGCAGCCGAGGGCCAGCACGGCGAGCAGCCACGCGGGCAGGCGGCTGCCCCTGCGGACGAGCCAGCCCCCGGTCGCCGCCGGGGCGGTCGGCGCCGGCGGCGCCGCCAGCGTCCCCGCTGGCATCAGGCGGCCGCCCGCACGCCGAACAGCCCCCGGGGTCGCACGACGAGGACGGCGAGGAAGACGAGGTGCCCGGCGAGGATCTGGTAGGCGGGGTTGATCTGGCCGCCGACCTGCTGGGCGATGCCGAGGACGATGCCGCCGACGAGCGTGCCCCACAGCGAGCCGATGCCGCCGATGACGACCGCCTCGAAGGCGAAGAGCAGGTTGGCCGTCCCGGCGTCGAAGCTGAACTCGGTGTACATGCCGTACGCCAGGCCGGCGAGGGCGACGGTGGCGAAGGCGATGGCGGCGGCGATGCCGAAGAGGTGCTGGTAGTTGGCGCCCGACAGCTGGGCCGCCTCCCGGTCGTCGGCGACGGCCCGGATCATCCGCCCGGTCCTCGTGCGGGACAGGAACAGCTGGAGCGAGCCGAGCACCACGACGGCGACGACGAGCACCACGAGGGACAGGTACGGCACGGAGATGGTCGTGGTCGGGTTGAACGAGTCGGCGATGAGCGTGCCGATGTTGAGCGACTGGCCGTTCGAGGTGAACACCTCGAGCAGGACGTTCTCGATGACGACCGACAGCCCGAAGGTGACGAGCAAGGTGGTGAAGGGACTTCGGTTGAGGCTCGCCTGGAGCAGGGTCCGCTGCAGGACGTAGCCGCCGAGCGCGAAGAGCGGGACGACGAGCACGAAGGACCACACCATCGGGACGTGGGCGGCCGGGGCGAGGGTGAGGGCGACGAAGGCGGCGATCACGGCGAGGTCGCCGTGGGCGAGGTTGATGATGCCCATCACCCCGAACAGCAGCGACAGGCCGCAGGCGAACAGGGCGTAGAAGCCGCCCACGAGGATCCCCTGGATGAGGGCGTTCACCCAGACCATCGGCGGCTATGCCTCCTCTCCGGCGCCGCCCGGGGCGACCGGCTCGAGATGGAGCCCTCCGAAGTAGGCGACCTCGAGGTCCTCCTGGCGCAGCTCGTCCGGCGTCCCGGTGAGGGTCGTCGAGCCTTCGAGCAGGCAGTGGAGGTGGGTCGCCACCCGCAGCGCCTGGCCGACGTCCTGCTCGACGAGCAGCACGGTCAGCCCGTCGGCGAGCAGCTGGGGGAGGAGGGCGTAGATGCGTTCCACGATGATCGGGGCGAGGCCGAGGGAGAGCTCGTCGAGCAGGAGGAGCCGCGGGTTGGCGAGCAGGGCACGACAGAGGGCGACCGCCTGCTGCTCGCCGCCGGAGAGGGCGGCTGCCTTCTGGTTGCGCCGCTCCGCCATCCACGGGAAGAGGTCGTGCACCCGCGCCAGGTGGAAGGGACCGGGGCGGGCCCGGTAGGTGCCGACGAGCAGGTTCTCGTGGACCGACAGCGACGGGAACAGCCGGCGCCCCTCCGGGACGAGGGCGATCCCCGCCTGCAGGCGGCGCTCCGGCGAGAGCCGGGTCACGTCGACGCCGTCGAGGCGGACCGTCCCGGCGCTCGGCCGGTGCAGGCCGGCGAGGGTGCGCAGCAGGGTGGACTTGCCGGCGCCGTTGGCGCCGATGACGGCGTAGGTCTCGCCGGCGCGGAGCGACAAGCTGACGTCCCGCACCGCCGGCAGCTGGCCGTGGTGGGCGCTCAGGTTACGGACCTCGAGCAGCACAGGAGCGCTCTCGGCCGGCGGTGTGGCCGTGCCGGTCACGTCGCCACGGCGACGGTCGAGCCGAGGTAGATCGCGCGTACGGCGTCGCTCTCGAGCACCTCCTGGGGCGGGCCGTCGGCGACGAAGGTGCCGCCGGCGAGGCAGACGAGCCGGCTGACGGTGGCGACCAGGGCCCGGACGACGTGCTCGATCCACAGCACCGTCATGCCCTCGGCGTTGGCGGCACGGACGATCTCGACGAGCTCGCGTACCTCCGGGTCGGTCAGGCCGCCGGCGACCTCGTCGAGCAAGAGGAGCCGTGGCCGGGTGGCCAGCGCCCGGGCCAGCTCGAGCCGCTTGCGGGCCAGCAGCCCGAGTGAGCCGGCGGGCCGGTTGGCATCGGGCGACAGGCGGGTCCGGTCGAGGCTGGACAGGGCGACGGCGTGGCTCTCCCTGCCGCGGGTGCCGGCGCCTTGCTGGGCAGCCAGCAGCACGTTCTCGAACACCGTGAGCCCCTCGAAGGGGCGCGGCACCTGGTAGGTGCGGCCGAGCCCGAGCCGGCACCGGCTGGCGGCGTCGAGCCGGTTGACGGCCCGGCCGTCGAGGCGCACGTCGCCGCCGTCCGGGCGGAGGTCGCCGGAGATGAGGCCGAACAGGGACGTCTTGCCGGCACCGTTCGGCCCGACGATGCCGACCGCGGCGCCCTGCTCCAGCTCGAGGTCGAGCCCGTCGGCGATGCGGACCTCGCCGAAGCGCTTCTGCAGACCGCTCAGCTGGAGCAGGGGCGCCATGCTGCGCTCAACCGTTGGTCGGCTGGAGATCGCCGTTGATCGGGACCTCCTTGTTGAGCGAGTTGTCGACGACGTAGGGCTGGTACGGGTTCTTCTGCCCGAAGTCCTTGCTCGCCTGGCCGGCGCGCCACTGGATGCCGACCGGCTTGATGATGCCGACGCCCGGAGCCGGGCCGTTGGCGAAGTCGATCGGGCCGCACAGGCCGCGGTAGTTGACGTGGTGGAGGGCGTTCGCCACCTCGGCCTTGTCGTGGGGGTCGCTCACCGAGGCGAGCGCCTCGACGGCCACCTCGAAGAGGGAGTAGGCCGAGCCCATCGACTGGACCCATTACCTGCCGGGCTAG
>JAKBAA010000117.1 GCA_021809425.1 Actinomycetes bacterium
GACCGCCGACGGGGGCGGCTACTGGATCGTCACCTCGGCCGGCAACATCTTCAACTTCGGCGACGCCCGCTGGTTCGGCTCGTCGGCCGCCACCGGGGTTCCCGGGATCGTGACCGGGTTCGCCCCGAGGTTCTGACCGATCGATGCCAAGGGGTCGGGCGGTGCTCGGCGGTGGTCGCCGCCCGCACCCCCGCCCGACCCCTTGGCATCCCAGGGCGGCGACGGGAGCCACCCGGGGTGGTGACCCCGAGGCCGCCGCTAGGACGACCCGGCGGCCTGGCGTGACGCCAGGGTCACCCCGGCCCACCCCTCGACGAGCTTGGCGATGGTGGTGAAGTCGGCTCCCTCCTCGGCGGTCGCCCCGGCGATGTTCCACAGCTGCTGGACGGCACCCCCCACCACCATCGGGACGTGCTGGTGGTTGGCCTCCTCGAGGCACAGCCCGACGTCCTTCACCTCGAGGGCGAGGCGGAACCCGGCGTCGAAGGTGCGGGGGAGGACGATCCGCGGGTACATCCCCTCGGTCACCCCGTTCCGGCCGGTGCTGGCGTTGATCACCTCGAGCAGCGTCTCCGCCTCCAGGCCGCCCTTCACCCCGAGCGAGAGCACCTCGGCCACGATGGCGATGGAGGTGGCCCCGAGGATGTTGTTGGCCACCTTGGCCAGCTGGCCCTGCCCGGGCTCGCCGCCGACGTAGAACCGCTTGGTCCCGATCGCCGCCAGGTACGGGTCGAGCTCGTCGAACAGCTCCCGGCGGCCGGCCGCCATCAGGGTGAGGGTGCCGTCCACCGCCCCCTTGGCACCGCCGCTCACCGGGCAGTCCAGCACCTCGATCGCCGCCTCGCCCAGCCGGGCCGCCACCTCGCGGGCGACGACCGGGCCGGTGGTCGACAGGTCGACCACCGCCCGCACCCGCTCGCCGTGGACGAGGCCGTCGGCGCCGAGCGCCACCTGCTGGAGGGCCGCCGGCGAGGGAAGGCTGACGAGGACCACCTCGGCGGCCGCCCCCACCTCGGCGGCCGTCCCCACCGCCGTGGCGCCGAGCCCCGCCAGCGCCTCGGCGGCCTCCGGCCGCACGTCGGTCACCGTCACCGGCCAGCCGTGCTCCAACAGGCGACGGACCATCGACGCCCCCATCACGCCCAGCCCCACGAACCCCAGCCTCGTCGTCACGACCCCTCCTCGGTGGTTCCCACGTCGCCGCCGACCCGCTCAGCCGACGCCGAGGCGGAGCGGTCGGACGCTTGCCCGGCAGTGCTCGCCGACGTCGGTGGTGGCGGCGACGTCGTGGTCGAACGGGCGGAAGTCGACCTCGGCGAGCAGCCCGGGCTCGGCCAGGGTGCCGTCGGCCTCGAGCCGGTCCATCAGCCTGGCCAGCCGCCGCCGGGCGAACAGGATGGCCCGGTCGGTGGCCACCAGGTGCTCCCTCGTCCGGTCGGCCACCGGGCCGCCGCGCACCAGCTCCTGCACGGCGAGGTCCTGCACGCGCAGGCTGGCGATGCCGGAGAAGTTCTGGGTCCGCTGCATCTCCCGGTCGATCTCGTAGTCGTTCTCCGGCGACAGCTCCAGCCGGTAGCTGCCGGGGGCGTAGCGCAGCTCGCCCAGCCGCCGGGTCTCCTCGGAGTCGTCCCTCGGCGGGACCGGCAGCGGGTCGTGGCTGACCACCAGGTAGATGGTGTGCTCGTCGTCCTCGGGGACGGCGAAGTGGAACTGGTGGTTGCCGTCCACCACGAACCCGGCGATCCCGGTCATGAACGGGGCCGCCCACTGGGCCATCCGGACGTTCCGGCTGCCGGCCGCCTTGCCCTTGCGCAGCCAGGCGAACATGGCCCCGAACCCGGTGTCCACGATCTCGAGGTCCGGGTTGGGGTCGGTGTAGGCCGCCTCGTCCCCGAACAGGTGCGGCCCGGACGACCGGTAGCTGTGGAGGAACGCCACGTGGCTCGAGTCGATCTGGCCCTCCAGGTGCTGCAGCCAGTTGCCCCGGCAGTCGATCCGGCGCACCGACACCTGCTCGGCGGCCGTCGCCTCCCAGATGGCCGGTGGCCGGGACGGCCGGGTCTCGGGCGGGCCGAGGTAGGCCCACAGGACCGTCCCGTCGTCGTAGGTCGGGTAGGCCGTGGTGCGCACCCTGCCGGCCGCCTGGGTCCCGGCCCGCAGGTTGGGCATGTCGGACACCTGGCCGTCCAGCTCCATCTTCCAGCCGTGGTAGATGCAGCGGAGCCCGCACTGCTCGTTGCGGCCGTAGAACAGGTCGACCCCGCGGTGCGGGCAGTACCGGTCGAGCACCCCCACCCGGCCGTCCCGGTTGCGGAACGCCACCAGCTCCTCCCCGAGCAGCCGCACCCGCTTGGGCTCCCCCTCCGCCCCGAGGTCGGCCGAGGGGAGGAACGGGATCCAGTAGCGCCGCAGCACCCCTCCCATCGCCGTCCCCGGCCCCACCCGCACCAGCCGCTCGTTCTCCTCCACCGTCGTCACCCGGCGCCTCCCTCAGCCCTGCCGGATGCTGCGGCCGGGCCGCGGCCCGTCGCCGAGGACGGCCACCACGACGATCTCGTCCTCGTGGGGCGCGTCGGCCACCCGGACCTCCCAGCTGAACAGGCAGGCCAGGTCGGTCCCGCCCGGCTCGGCCGTGTCGGTGGCGTTGCGCAGCGCCAGGTCGAACGGGCTGCCGGCGGCCGCCCGCTTCTCGACCGACGGCACCAGGGCCGTCCCCCCGGTCACCGCCCGCAGCGCCTTGCCGAGCGGCCCGCCGTGGATGATGGCCGACCCGTGCTCGATCTCCCCCGCGAGCCCGACCACCGCCCCCTTCCCGTACAGCCGGGGAGGGCGGTCCAAGGCGGCGGCGGCCGTCGTGACGAGCGCCTTGCCGAGCGTCTCGCTGTAGGTCGACGACAGCAACGACAGGTCCGCCTCGAACCGCCCGGCGAACGGGTTGCGCACCACGGCGCACGCCGCCACCAGCCGCAGTGGCACCGGCAGCTCCCGCCCCCCTTCCCGCACGACCTCCTCGAGGATCGTCACCGTCTTGCGGATCTCGATGCCGTCCATCGTCCCCTCCTCCGCCGTGCCAGAACCTTGACGGTCACCGGCACCGGCGCGCCGTGCCCCTCGCACGCTACGCCTTACCCCCTCGCCGGGTCGCCCGCCGGGCCTCGTCAGCGGGGTGCCACGACCGTCACCTCGTGGGCGGCGGCCGCTGCCGCCAAGCGGTCGTCGTAGGCGACCATCCCGGCGAGGTCGGCCCCGAGCTCGAGGGCGGTGGCGAGGTGCACGGCATCGAGCGACCGGAGGGTCGCCGGGAGCAGGTCCCCGGCGCGCCGGAACGTGGCGGCGCCCGGTGCCACCAGCGCCACCGTGTCGAGCGCCGCCTCGATCAGATCGGCCGGAACCCCGAGCCGCCGACCGGCCCGGCGCGCCTCGGTCAGCAGCAGCTGCGACGACCAGGCCGGGGCGTGCGCCAGGTACCAGTCCCGGAGCGCCGTCGACTCCGTCTCGGCGACCACCAGCTTCAGGAACGCCGAGGTGTCGAGGTACCAGACCACGCCGCTCAGCGCTCGGACCTGAGCGCCTCGAGCACCTCGGCCGTCGGCTGGGCGGCGGGCACGGCCAGAGGAAGGTCGGCCGCTGGGCGCCGGGCAGGCTCCACTCGGCCGGCAGCCACCAGGGCGCCCGCCCCGGTCGCCGCCGACGGCGGGCTCAGCACCGCCACCAGCCGCCCTCGGTCGGTGATCCCGATCGTGGCGCCCTGGCGCACCCGTCGCAGCGCCGCCGAGGCGTGCTGCTGCAGGTCCCGGACCCCGATCGTCTCCATGTGCGTCAAGCGTAGTACCAGGGTCCGGCGCAGCGCTCCGCTAGCCCACCTCCCTCCGGTCGAGGCCGAGCGCCTCGAGCACCGGCGTGTCGGCGAAGCGGAACAGGTCGGCCCCGACGGCGGTGTGCAGCTGGAGGGCCACCCACGAAGGCGTGACGAAGCAGTCCCCCTCGGACAGCGCCACCTCCCTGCCGTCGAGCACGGCGACCGCCTCCCCCTGGAACACCTGCCAGCAGGCGGAGCCGACCTCGCGCACCGGCGCCGTCGTCGTCCCGGGCCGGAGCCGGTGGAGCTCGGCCCGCAGCGTCGCCATCACGTCCCCGCCCGTCGTCGGGTTGGAGAAGCGCACCGCCGCGTGCCCCGGCTCGATCACCCCCGGCCGTCCCTCGTCCTCGAGGGCCAGCTGCTCGGCGAGGGCGGCGTCGCTGTGGTGCCACCGGTAGGCGGCGAGCGGCGTCGACCGCTGGGGCCCGAGCCGGGACAGCGGGACGAGCCCGGGATGGCCCCACAGCCGCTCCGAGCGCGACCGCTCCGGGGTCGACCGGTCGGTCACCCCGTCGGCCCCGGCCTCGAAGAACCCCGACTCGACCTGCTGGGCGAACGGCACGTCCAGGCCGTCCAGCCAGGCCATCGGCCGGTCGCTGTCGTTGTGGTGCCCGTGCAGCTGCCACCCCGCCGTGACCAGCAGGTCGCCCCGGCGCATCGCCACCGGGTCGCCGTCCACCACCGTCCACACGCCTTCCCCCTCGAGCACGAACCGGAAGGCGTGCTGGCTGTGCCGGTGCTCGGGCGCCACCTCGCCCGGTCCGAGGTACTGGATGGCCGCCCACAGCGTCGGCGTCGCCCACGGCCGCCCGCCGAGGGACGGGTTGGCGAGGGCGATCGCCCGCCGCTCGCCGCCCCGGCCCACCGGGACCAGCCCACCGGCCCGCTCGGCCAGGGCGTACAGGGCCTTCCACCGCCACACGTGGGCCGCCGCCCGCGACCGCGGGTGGGGCGGCATCAGGTCGCCTGTCTGGGTCCACAACGGCGACAGGTGCTCGGCGGCGAAGGCCCGGTACAGCTCGGCCAGCTCGCTCTCGCCGGCCAGCTCCCCGCCGCCGGCCAGCTCCCCGCCGCCGGCCAGCTCCCCGCCACCGGCGCCGGCCGCCTGCCCGGATCGGACGTCGGCCTCGGTCATCGCTGCCCCCTCCCGCTCGAGCGCCGGTGCCCCGCCCGTCACCGGCCGGCCGGCCCGCAGGCACCCCCGGCTCGACGGGCAGCCCGACGCGTCGCTGCCCTTCCCCGTCCGGCATCCTCGCGCTCCGGTGGCCTCGTCGGGGCGAACGAACGTCGGGCCACCCGGCGAGGCCTCGGGCGGAGCTGCTGGGGGCGCGGAGCGCCGGGGGAGCGCCGACCCGGCGAGGGGCTAGGGGAGGGCTAGGCTAGGGGACCTCCTGCCGGCCGACCGCTGCGTCAGGGTCGTGGTGGAGGACGAGGTCGTTGATCTCGGGCACCTCGGCGGTGAGGGCGACGAGGGCGAACCGGTCCCCGTCGCGCCGGTAGAGGCCGGCCCGGGCGTCGATCGGAAGGTAGGGGTTGTCGACGACGAGCAGGTGGCCGCCGTCGGGCAGGCTCGTGCGGATGGCGTCGAGGGCCGCCCGGATCTGGTCGTCGCCGAAGTAGACGCGCCGGAGCAGGTTGGCGACCTTGATCACGTCCGGCCGCGGGCCGTCCCACGGGCGGAAGACGTCGTGGACGCGCACCGTCACGCGCGGGTCGGCGGCGACGAGCGCCCGCGCCCGCGGGTTGAGCAGCGGGACCACCGCACGCTGCCGGCGGCCGACCATCTCGGCCACGAGCAGGGGCGAGCAGGCGAGCCGGATCGCCCGCGACCGGTGGGGCCAGGCGAGCCAGCGCTTGCCGAACGCCAGGATGCAGCGGCCGTCGTCCGGATCGAACAGGAGCGTGCAGCCGCCCACGTGGGCTGCCTGCACCTCCAGGTAGCGATCGGCGATCACGTAGGCGGCGAAGTCGGCTGGCAGCCGCGCGATCAGGTCGACCGAGGTCGAGCCGTCGGAGGCCCCGATGTCGACGATGGTGGCCCCGGCCAGCGGCACGTGGTCGAGCAGGAGGTCGTCGCAGGCGGCGTGACGGTCGGGCTGGGTGATCTTGAACGTCCCCCCGAGCTCGACCGCCCCGACCGCCTTGGCGAACACCTCGTCGGGGGCCGCCGGGTCGAACATCGCGGCGGGGTCCGTCCAGACCCGCCCGATCAGCGCCTCGAGCCATCCTGGCCAGCGGCCCATGATCGGCCGGACCGGGAACCGCAGCCGGGGGTGGCCGGTCGGGACCGCCCGCTTGGCCACCTGCTCGGACGGGGTGCTCACGTCGTCGACGGGCCGAGACGTCCGGCGGCGCGAGGCAGGCGGGGGCGTGTCACCCTGACGAGGCTAGGCGCTCGGGAGGCCACCTGGCTGGCGAGAGGGCACCGATCGTCCTGCCGATCCGCTCGAACGCGATCGAGCGGACCTGCTCGGCCTGCGCCTTCGAGTCGTGCTCGAGCCCGCACCTGTCGCCGGGCAAGAAGACCTGGAACGGGTGCACCCGCTCCGTGCTCGTGGTCACCGGCACCACGGTGACCACGCCGCGACCGAGACGCTCGGCGGTCGAGTTGGCGCCGTCGTTGCTCACGATCACCGCCGGTCGCTTCTTGGTCGCCTCGGCCCCGCGTGCGGGATCGAGGTCGACGATGCAGATCTCGCCGCGCCGCACGGCTACGGGAGCCCGTCGCCGACCGTGACGTCCCAGACCTCGGCATCCGACGGTGAACGTCGATCCCAGGCATCCTGGTAGGCGGCGCCCAGGTCGGACGCCCGGAGAAGGCGGACCGCCTTGTGGAGCACCGCCGATCGAGAGGCGATGCCCTGCGCTGCGGCGTACTCGTCGAGGAACTCGACGTCCTCGACGGGCAGGCTGATGCTCACCTTCATACGGCGATGCTACTTACGCTGCTACTGGAGGAGTACAGCCGGACGATGGCAAGCCGGACGATGGTGCTGGTGCCCGCCCTCGGCTCCGCGGCGCCCGTGCCCGCAGGGGTGGCTCAGCCCCGGCGGGAGGCCACGAGGAGGGGGATCTCCCGGTCGGTCCTCGTCTGGTACTCGGCGTACGGCGGGAAGGCGGCCACGGCTCGCTCGAACCAGGCCCGGCGCTCCTCCCCGGTCACCTCCCGCACGGTCACCGGGAAGCGGTCGGGGCCGTCCTGGAGCTGCACGGCCTCGGGGTGGGCCACCAGGTTGTGGTACCACTCCGGGTGCGCCGGGGCGCCCCCCTTGGAGGCGACGATGGCGTACTCGCCGCCGTGCTCGACCCGCATGACCGGGCTCTTGCGCACCTTGCCGGTGCGGCGCCCCCGGGAGGTGACGATGACCACCGGCAGGCCGGTGTCCCGCAGGGTGCCTCCCTCGCGCCCGCCGGTGGCCTCGTACAGCGCCACCTGCTCCCGCACCCAGTCGGCCGGGCTGGGCTCGTACTCCTCGTCGCCGGCGGTCATGGCACCAGGCTACCGGCGGGCCGGGGGCAGCGGCGGGCCGTCAGCGCTCGTCGAACCCCCTGATGGGCTGGTGCTCGAGCAGGTAGTCGGCGAAGCGGGGGACGGTGAAGTCGACGTAGCCCCGCCGGGGGGACCAGACGAGCCCCTTCTGGATGAGGCTGTCCCGGTGGGGCGACGTCTGGCGCTGGCTCTCTGCCCCCCAGGCCCGGGCGACGGCGGCCGAGGCGTACGGGGGAGCCCCGAGGGAGGCCATGGCGGCCAGGTAGCGCTGCTCGGCGTCGCTCGCCAGGTCGAACCGGGTGCCGTAGAAGGTGCGGGCCAGCTGGTCGCGGACGAGGTCGCCCACCTCGGCCAGGTCGGCCATGGTGATGCGGGGGCCCTCCGCCGCGTTCCACAGCTCCCGGCCGTACTCCTGCAGGAAGTACGGGTAGCCGGCCGACAGCCGGACCACCTCGAGGGCGACGTCCTCGTCGAGGTCCACCCCGAGGGTGGCGGCCGGCTTGACCAGGGCCATCCGGGCGGAGGCGTCGGCCAGGCGGCCGAGCTCGCGGTACTCGAACAGCCGGTCGGCGTACGGCTTGGCCTTCATCAGCCGCACCTGCAGGTCGGGCAGGCCGGCGCCCACCATGGCGACGGGCAGGGCGTCCCGGCTCATGGCCTGGAACGCCATGCACACCGCCGCCAGCGAGCTGGCCGCGAGGTTGTGCATCTCGTCCACCACGAACAGCGCCCCGCTCCCGGCCGCCCGGGCGGTCTGGCCGATCTCGCGCAGCAGGTCCACCAGGTCCTGCTCCGGGTCGCCCGAGTCGGCCACCCCGCGGACCGCCTCGACGTCCAGCTTCAGCTGGACGCCCCCCGGGGCGAGCAGGCTGAACGCCTTCACCACCCCGAGCGCCCGCTCGATCCGGTCCCGCAGCCGGTGCCGCCGGCTCATCTCGCGCAGCAGCCGGGAGGCCATCTGGGCGAACGTCGACCGGAAGTCCGCCTGGGACCCCACCTCCTGCACGTCGGTGGTGGCCCACCCCTGCTCCGACGCCAGGATGTCCAGCTCCATCAGCAGCACCGTCTTGCCGACGCCCCGCAGCCCGTAGTACACGAGGCTCCGCTCGGCCCCGCCCGAGGAGAGCACCTCCACGAGCGAGCTGAAGTCGTTCAGGTCGTCGTCCCGTCCCGCCAGCGTCGGCGGCCGCCGGCCGGCCCCGGGGGTGTACGGGTTGTCCCGCCGTTGCACGCCCCGAAGGCTAACAGTTTCTAACTGGCGGTGACAGGTGCTTAGAAACTCCTAGAAGGGCGGCCGGGGCCGTGCCGCCGGGCCTGCCGGGGCCGGGGCGGCCGCCGGTGCGGCTGGGTCGGGGCGGCCAGGGTCGCGGCCGGGGCCGTGCCAGCCGCCGGTGCGCCGCGCCCCGCCGGGGCGCACCGGTCGGTACCGTCGGGAGGTGGCCGGGGCGCGGCG
>JAKBAA010000118.1 GCA_021809425.1 Actinomycetes bacterium
CTTCCCGATCAACGGCTACGACGTCGCCGCAAAGGGCGTCGGCGGCCCGGGCCTGTCGAGCCCGCTCCCCTCGGTGGCGGTCACGCCGGCGATCCTGTGGGAGGACGTCTACAACAACAACGGGTAGTCCCTGCTGATCCCTGCTGATCCCTGCTGATCCGGGCTGATCCGGGCTGATCCCTGGGACCAGCCGGCACCGGCGCCCGGCGGGCAGCCTGGACGGACCACGGTCCGCCGGTGCTGCCCGCCGTGGCGCGCCGCTCAGCGCACGGCTGTTCGCATCTCGTCATTTCGCCTTGCGCCGAATCGGAGGCAGCTCTACGGTGAGGGAGCGGGGGGCCTGCGGCGACGCGTGGTGCCCACATGGCGCGCGAGAGGGGGTCGGAGGGAGTGGGCTGGCGGTCGAAGGGCGGGGAACGGCACGACGCACCCGTCCCGACGGCGGCGGCGCAGGGCGCCCGGTGAGCCCGCTACGGCTCCGGGTCCTGCTCGAGCCCCGGTTCGGCGCCACGTACGCGCAGCTGGTCGAATGGGCGACTCGGTGCGAGGGGGCCGGCCTCGACGCCTTCTTCCGGTCGGACCACTACCTGGGGACGGACCGGGAGAACCGGGACTACCGGCCGACCGACGCCTGGACCACGCTGGGCGGGCTGGCCCGTGCGACGAGCCGGATCCGGCTCGGCACGCTGATGACGGCCTCGACGTTCCGGCTGCCGGGACCGCTCGCCATGGCGGTGGCGAGCGTCGACCAGATGAGCGAGGGCCGCATCGAGCTGGGCATCGGGGCGGCGTGGAACGAGCGGGAGCACGAGGCGTACGGCATCCCGTTCTTCCCGACCGGCGAGCGGTTCGACCGGCTGGAGGAGCAGCTGGCCATCCTGACCGGGCTGTGGACCGGCACGCAGGGAACGCCGTTCAGCTTCGAGGGGCGACACTTCCAGCTGCGGGGCGCCACGGCGTTCCCGGCGGTCGTGCAGCGGCCGCATCCGCCGATCGTGATCGGCGGCTCCGGGCCGCGCCGCACGCCGCTGCTGGCGGCGCGGTACGCGGCGGAGTTCAACGTGGCCTTCGGTGTCGGGCGGGCCGAGGGGATCGCCAACTTCCACAAGGTCTGTGGCGAGGTCGGGCGGGACCCGGCAAGCGTGCGGCTGTCGACGGTCGTCCCGCTGTGCCTGGCGCCGACCAAGGCGGCGGCCGAGGCGCTGGCGGCGCCGCTCGAGCTGGACCGGCTGCTGTCGCTCGGCGTCGTCGGGACGCCCGACGAGCTGGTCGAGCACCTGGCCGGGCTGGCGGCGCTCGGGATCGACACCGTGTACTTCCACTGCTTCGACGCGGCGGCGATCGACCAGGTCGACCTGCTCGGAGCCGAGGTGCTCGGGCGGGCATGAGGAGCGGGCCGGTCGCCCACCCTGGAGGGGACCGGCCGGACGGGGCGAGATGAACGGAGGACGGGGATGGGCATGACGACGAGGGCCGCCATCGTGCGGGGCCCGGGCAAGCAGTGGGAGATCGCCGAGCTGGACCTCGACGAGCCGAAGGCGCACGAGGTGCGGGTGAAGATGATGGCGTCGGGGCTGTGCCACTCCGACGAGCACATCCGGGAAGGCTCGCCGCACTTCACGTACCCGATCGTGGGGGGGCACGAGGGGTCGGGCATCGTGGAGGCGGTCGGCCCGGACGTGACCCGGGTGAAGGTGGGCGACCACATCGTCACCTCGTGGATCCCGGTGTGCGGCCACTGCCGCTACTGCTCGAGCGGTCGCCAGAACCTGTGCGACGACGGGCGAAACGCCGGCAACGGGATGCTGCTCGACGATTCGTACCGGTTCCACGAGCACGGGGTGGACATCCCCGGGATGAACGTGCTGGGGACGTTCGCCGAGCACACGGTGATCAACGAGAACGCCGCCATCAAGATCGACGACGACCTGCCGTTCGACCGGGCCGCCCTCGTGGCCTGCGGGGTCACCACCGGGTGGGGCTCGGCGGTGTACGTGGCCGGCACGCGGGCCGGCGACACGGTGGTGGTGATCGGGGTGGGCGGCGTCGGCATCAACGCCGTCCAGGGCGCCCGCTACGCCGGGGCGAAGCACCTGATCGCCATCGACCCGGTGCCGTTCAAGCTGGAGATGGCGAGGAAGCTCGGGGCCACCTTCGCCACGACCGACCCGGAGGAGGCCCGGGAGCACCTCGTCGAGGTGACCCGCGGCCAGCTCGCCGACCACGCCATCTGCACGGTCGGGGTGATGGAGGCGGACGTGACCCAGCTGGCCGTCAGCCTGGTCGGCAAGAGCGGGGACGTGGTCGTCACGGCGATCGGCCGCCCGGACACCCTCACGCTCAGCCTGTCCGGGTCGCCGCTGACCGGGTGGCAGAAGCAGATCCGCGGGTCGCTGTTCGGCGGGGCCAGCCCGCTGTACGACATGCCGAAGATGCTCGCCCTCTACAAGGCGGGCCGGCTCGACCTCGACTCGCTGATCACCAAGCGGTACACGCTCGAGACCATCAACGACGGCTTCGAGGACATGCTGGCGGGCCGCAACGTGCGCGGCGTCCTCGTCCACGAGGAGGGCTGATGGCGGTCGCGGACGGCAACGGCACCGGCAACGGCACCGGCAACGGCAACGGCACGGCGACCGGCACCGAGCTGGACCCGGAGGCGGCGCAGGCGGCGATCGAGCACTGCTACGCCCAGGGCTGGTCGGACGGCCTGCCGCTCGTGCCGGCGACCCAGGCGCTGGTCGACCGGTTCCTGGCCCACACCTCGAAGGACCCCGACGAGGTGATCGGGTCGATGGAGCACCTCGGGCGCGCCTGCACGGTCGAGCTGGCGGCGATCAACGCGGCGATGGCCGGCTGCCTGCCGGAGCACTTCCCGGTGGTGCTGGCGGCCTGGGAGGCGTTGCTGCGTGACCGGGCGGCGAAGGGCGGGGCGTGGCAGTCGACGAGCGGGCCGGCCCCGATCATCGTCCTGAACGGTCCGGTCCGTCACGAGCTCGGGTTCAACTCGGCCGGCGGCCCGCTCGGGCCGGGGTTCCGGGCCAACGCCACGGTGGCGCGGGCGATCGGGCTCATCGTGCGCAACGCCTTCGGGATCCACCCGCACGTGCTCGACCAGACCACCCAGGGGGTGAACGGCCGCTGGGGGATCTGCTTCGGGGAGAACGAGGAGGAGAGCCCGTGGGAGCCGCTGGCCGAGGAGATGGGGCTGCCGGCCGGCACGAGCGCCGTGTCGGCGACGCTGACCCGGAGCTTCGAGTTCGTGGACAACCGGCACACCCAGGACCCGGAGCACATCCTGAACGACTTCGCCGACACGATCGCCCGGATCGGGCCGCTGATCTTCGGGGTCCAGTCGTGCGGGGTCATGTTCGGGCCGGAGCACGCCCAGCTGCTCGCCCGGAACGGGCTGTCCAAGGCGGACGTGAAGCAGTGGTTCGTCGACCACTGCACCCGGACCGAGGCCGACCTGCGGCGGATGGGCAAGGACGGGATCGGCCCGGGCGGCCTCGGCGGGCGGTCGGCGGCGGCCGAGGAGCGGGTCGCGCAGGACACCGTCACCCACGTCATCCCGACGCCGGCCCACATCCCGATCGTGGTGGCCGGGGCCAAGAACGCCGCCATCTCGATGGTGTTCCGTATCTTCGGTGAGTGGTCCAACAGCTCGGTCGCCGTCGAGCGGCCGGGCACCGAGTAGTGCAGGGCGTCAGGGACAAGGAGGAACCGACGATGATCGACACGGACGGGCTTGCCAGCATCCGCACCTCGCTCGAGGCAGACGGGTACGCCATCGAGGTCACCGAGCAGGACGAGCGCGTCGACGTCGTCATCTCGGCGACGCCCGAGGCGTGCGCCGACTGCCTGGTGCCCGAGACGGTGATGCGGTCGATCCTGGAGCAGGCGCTGAAGGTGCCGGCGGCCACCATCGCCCTCACCTACCCGGAGTCGGAGGCGCACGCATGAGCGAGGCCACCCGGGCCGCCCTCGTGACCGGGTGCGGAAAGCGCGACGGCGTCGGCCGGGCCACCGCGCTGCGCCTCGCCCGGCGGGGGGTGCAGGTGATGGTGACCGACCGCCAGGCCACCGGCGTGCTCAACCGGCGCCAGGAGGTGGTCGGGGTGAAGGACGACGGGTGGCGTGGCCTGGAGAGCCTGGTCGAGGAGATCGAGGCGCTCGGTGGGACGGCGTGGGCGGCCACCGGGGACATCGGCGAGGTGGCCGATGCGGACCGGATGGTCGGGGCGTGCGTCGAGCGGTTCGGCCGCATCGACATCCTGGTCAACAACGCCGCCGCCCCCCAGGGGCTCGACCGCCAGGAGATCGCCTCGGTGCCGGTGGAGGTGTTCGACGAGGTGATCCGGATCAACCTGCGCGGCACGTACCTGATGTGCCGGGCGGCCGTCCCGTTCATGCGCGAGCAGCGCTACGGGCGGATCGTGACGGTGTCGTCGATGGCCGGGATCGTGGCGGTGCCCTACTCGACGTCGTACGCCTCGTCGAAGGCGGCCGTGCTCGGGCTGACCCGGTCGCTCGCCATGGACGTGGCCCGGTGGGGGATCACGGTCAACGCCGTGCTGCCGGCCGGGATCGCCACGAGCCGGGCCGTGCTGAGCCTCGACCCCGAGCTGGACGTGGCGGCCGAGATCGCCCGGCGCGGCGAGCGCATCCCGCTCGGGCGGACTGCCCAGGCCGACGACATCGCGGCGGCCATCTGCTTCCTGGCAAGCGACGACGCCGAGCTGATCACGGCCCAGCAGCTCGTGGTGGACGGCGGGGGCAACGGCGGGGCGTTCCTGCCCGGGCCCGAGTCGTAGCCGGTGCGCCTCCGACTGCTGGCCGAGCCGCTGCGGGGCGCCAGCTACGGCGAGCTCGTCGCCGCGGCGCGCGCCGCCGAGGCGGCCGGGTTCGACGCCTTCTTCCGGTCGGACCACTACCTCGGGACCGACCCGGACCACCGGCAGTACCGGCCGACCGACGCCTGGACGACCCTCGGGGGGCTGGCCGAGGACACCACGTCGATCCGGCTGGGCACGCTCGTGACGGCATCCACGTTCCGGCTTCCCGGGCCGCTCGCCATGGCGGTGGCGTCGGTGGACGAGATGAGCGGGGGGCGGGTCGAGCTGGGCATCGGGGCGGCCTGGTACGAGGCGGAGCACGAGCGCTACGGGATCCCGTTCCAGCCGCTCAAGGTCCGCTACGAGCGGCTCGCCGAGCAGCTGGAGATCGTGCACGGGCTGTGGGGGGGGACCCAGGGGGAGCCGTACTCCTTCGAGGGGGCCCACTTCCGGCTGCAGGGCGCCACGACGTTCCCCCGGCTGGTCCAGTCGCCCCATCCGCCGGTCGTCCTCGGCGGGTCCGGGCCGCGCCGGACGCCGCTGCTGGCGGCGCGCTTCGCCGACGAGCTCAACACGGGCACCCGCGACGGCTTTGTCGAGCGGGTGGCGGCGGCGCGGCGCCACTGCGAGGAGCTCGGCCGCGACCCGGCGAGCCTCGGGCTGTCGACCACCGTGCCGGTGTGCGCCGACGACACCGCCGGTGGGGCCCGGCGAAAGGCCGACGAGCTCGGCCCGGGGCTCGACCGGCTGCTCCAGCGCGGGGTGGTGGGCACGCCGGCCGACGTGGCCGACCGGCTCGAGCAGCTCGCCGGGCTGGGCATCGACACGGTGTACGTTCATTGCTTCGACCCGAGCGACCTCGACCAGGTCGGCCTGCTCGGCGAAGCCCTCGTCGACCAGATGGCCACCGTCGGCCCGGCCGCGCCCGGCCGGCGCGGCCGCAGCGCAAGCGCCTACTAGGAGGCAGTCGTGGACAAGATCGTGGCGAGCTCCGCGGCGGCGGTGGCGGACGTCGTCGACGGATCGAGCGTGGCCATCGCCGGGTTCGGGCTGTCGCACCGGTTCCCGTCGAGCCTGATCGTGGCCCTGGCCGAGCGTGGCTCGAAGGACCTCACCGTCTACTGCAACGGCCTCGGCCAGCCGGGGTTCCCGACGGCCCACCTGCTGGCGGAGAACCACCAGCTGTCCCGCCTGGTCGCCTCGTTCTCGGCCCGTCCGGGCGTGCGCGAGTCGGAGGCCGAGGAGCAGATGAAGCGGGGCGAGCTCGCCTTCGAGATCGTCCCGCAGGGCATCCTGGTCGAGCGCATGCGCGCCGGGGGGGCCGGCCTGGCGGCCTTCTACAGCCCGGTCGGCTACGGAACCCCCATCGCCGAGGGCAAGGAGATCCGGGAGTTCAACGGCAAGCCGTTCGTGCTGGAGCAGGCGATCACGGCCGACTTCGCCTTCGTGCGCGCCTACCGGGGCGACCGCCTGGGCAACCTGCAGATGCGGGGGGGCTCCAAGAACTTCAACGTCAGCTTCGCCAAGGCCGCCACGGTGGCGATCGCCGAGGTGGAGGAGATCGTGGAGCCCGGCGAGATCCCGCCCGACCTCGTCGACCTGCCGGGCGCCTTCGTCCACCGGGTGGTGCTGGCCACCCACACGATGGACACGAAGACGCTGCCGAAGCGGCCGGCCCGCGACGCGAAGAGCGCCCGCACCTACTTCGACAAGGAGGCGTGCACGCGCAACGAGATCGCCCAGCGGGCCGCCCTGCTGCTCGAGGAGCACTCGTACGTCAACCTGGGTGCCGGCATCCCCAACCTGATCGCCAACTACCTCGAAGGTCGCGACGTCGTCCTGCATGCAGAGAACGGGGTGCTCGGCTACGGCCCGTACGCCGAGGGGGACGAGTTCGACCCCGACCTGCACGACGCCGGGGGCGGCTTCGTCACCCCGCGGCCGGGGATGTCGCTGTTCGAGAGCGTCACCTCGTTCGAGATCGCCCGCTCGGGGCGGCTGTCGGTGGTGGTGCTCGGCGCCTACCAGGTGGCCTCGAACGGCGACTTCGCCAACTGGGCCACCCCGGAGATGGCCGGTGGCGGGGTCGGCGGCGCCATGGACCTGGCGGTGGGCGCCCGCAGCGTGATGATCACCATGGAGCACTGCGACTCGAAGGGCCGCCCGAAGCTGGTCGGGAGCTGCACCTACCCGCTCACCGCCGTCGGGGTGGTCGACACCGTCGTGACCGACCTGGCCGTGCTGAAGCGGGACGACGGCGTGTTCCGGCTGCTCGAGGTGGCCCGCGGGTTCACCGTCGAGGAGATCCGCTCGGTCACCGAGCTGGCGTTCGAGCCGGCCCGGCAGGTCGGGTTCATGCAGGACGCCTTCACCTCGTAGCCGTGGCGGCCCGCCGCCGGCGCCCTCCCGGTGCCGGCGGCGGGCCGCCCCATGCGCTGCCCGGCCCGGGGCGGGTCAGCTCGGGCGGAGCACCCGCAGCCGGATGGTCGCCTCGAGCGCCTCGAGCGCCTGGACGAGCGGCGCCGGCACCTCGGCGGAGAGGTCGGCGATGACGTAGCCGAGGTCCCCCCGGTTGCCGAGGAGCTGGCCCTCCACGTTGAGCCCGTGCTCGCCGATGAGCGAGTTCATCCGGCCCATCACCCCGGGCATGTTCCGGTGGGAGTAGCAGAGGCGGGCAGGGCCCATGTCCTCGAGCAGGTCCAGGCTGGGGAAGTTGACGCTGAGGCTGGTCGAGCCGGTGCGGGCGTAGCGGACGAGCTTGCCGGCCACGAACCCGCCGATGTCGCGCTGGGCCTCCTCGGTCGACCCGCCGACGTGGGGGGTGAGGATGACGTTGGGCAGCCCGCGCAGCTCGGAGACGAACGGCTCGCTCTTGCTGGCCGGCTCCTTCGGGAACACGTCGATCGCCGCCCCGGCGAGGTGGCCCGACACGAGGTGCTCGCGGAGGGCGGCGTGGTCGACGACGAAGCCCCGGCTCAGGTTGAGGAACAGGCTGCCGGGGCGCATCCGGGAGAGCTCCCGCTCGCCGAACAGCTGCCGGTTGGTGGGCCGGCCGTCGACGTGCAAGGTGACGATGTCGACCGACTCGAGCAGCTCGTCGAGGGTGGCGCAGGACTGGGCGTTGCCGAGGGCCAGCTTGTCGGCGGTGTCGTAGAACCACACGCTCAGCCCGAGGGTCTCGGCGAGGACGGACAGCTGGCTGCCGATGTTGCCGTAGCCGACGATCCCGAGTCGGCGGCCGCGGATCTCGTGGCTGCCGGCGGCCGACTTGTCCCAGACGCCGTCGTGCATGGAGCGGTTCTTGTCGGTGAGCCGCCGGGTGAGGGCGATGATCTCGGCGATGGCCAGCTCGACGACGCTGCGGGTGTTGGAGAAGGGGGCGTTGAACACGGCGATGCCCCGTCGGCTGGCGGCGGCGAGGTCGATCTGGTTGGTGCCGATGCAGAAGGCGCCGACCGCCATCAGGCGTGGGGCGGCCTCGAGGACCGCCTCGGTGAGCTGGGTCTGGGAGCGGATGCCGAGGACGTCCACCGTGGCCAGGCGCTCGTGCAGCGCCTGCTCGGACAGGGCGCCGTCGACCGTCTCCACCTCCATCCCTGCGGCGTCGAGCGCCGAGACGGCATCGGGGTGGATGCTCTCGGCCAGCAGGACTCGGCAGGGGGCGTGCGTGTCATTTCCCATCTCCTCATCCTGCCGGTTCGGGATGCACCTGTCGTCACCGCCTGCCTGGCGGGCCGGTCTGGCCGGTCTGGCCGGCCGCCTGCCCGGCCGGGTCGTCGCTGCCCCGACGCGGCACGTGCAGGCACAGATAGATAGGCGATAGATTCACCCGGTGGCGCCTCGGCGCCGCGTTCGGGGGGCCGCGTCGGCAGGGCGCGGGCGGCAAGGGGGGGCGAGATG